>NZ_BAAAXV010000007.1 GCF_039535785.1 Nonomuraea helvata | reverse complement strand
TCTGACTCCGGCGGATCACCTCCGGACGCCGGGCGGCACCACGGTCGATGTACTGGGAGTCAGCACGAAGCAGGGCCACCCCACCGTGCACGACCTCACGGTCGCTGACTTCCACTCCTTCTACGTAGCCGCTGGTGACGCGCCTGTTCTCGTGCACAACTGCGGAGATGTGGCTCTGGGATACAAGGATGCGGGAACAAGAGAATTCGCCGAGGACAGAGGATTCACCCATTTCCTGGATCTCGGGCCAGATGACTGGACGGCACCGGTGCAACGTGCGATCGCAGACGGCGGCAAGACCCTGCATGTCAATACGAAGAATTTCGGTAGCAGCTTCACCGAAATGGCGATGCGCGGACTCGGTAAGGTCGAGGGCATGGCGCCTCGGGCGACCGAGCAGGAGATGGGCTGGATCGCCAGAGCGGTGGCGAACGGACGGCGCACGTGGAGTTCGGTGAAATTCTACGATGACGCTGGAGACATCATAAAAATTCCCGAGCCGGACTGGAGCTCCTTCGGAAGACTGCCCGACTTCTATTTCTGATCTCCCGGCCTGGTGGAGCGCAGGTCCAGCCTCCTTCCTCCGGGGGAGCTGGACCTGCGCTTTACGCTAGAATCACTGGGAGAGGCTCCCGAATCTGAGAGTGTGACCCGAATGACGGACGGTCCGAATTTCTCTGCCGAACATCTGGATGCCGAGTTCTATCCGGATCTCATACAGCTCGGCGGCCTTGCTTCCGCGATCCGTCAACTCGCCAGGGATAACGGTATTGATCTGGAGCGAGTTGATGCCGAACCCGGGGCCGGCCGATACATCACTGCAAAGATACCCTCGAATTGGGGGCGCGTCTCTGTGCTGCTCGGCGCCGAGCGGCGCTGGTTCTCGGTGACGATTCAAGGAAACACGCACGTCTGGGCGAGCGGCGGTACAGAAGATCTTCTCTCCGTGGTGCAGATGGCCGATGCCTGGCGGCAGGGGTTGGCGCTGAGAGGGTTGGCCGATCGATTCCCGTTCATGAGTTACAGTCGTTTGTCCGAGGCGTATGAAAGCGGTGATCCGGTATCGGTCCAATGGGATCACCTTCTCGGCGATGCCGAATTCCGGCAGCTGGCCGACGTATTGCAGGCGGTTCACCGGGTGGATCGGCTGCGAATGTTGTTTCCTTATGTCAGCCACGGGACGATCCGCCTTGCACTCGACTACCTGGAGAGGAGGGCGGGGGAGATCTGGATCGTTCCGCTTGCCGGCGGGAGGTTCCGAGTCGAGTCCACGAGCTCACGGGACGCAAGGAGGGAAGCCGGCTCGGTGGACGACGCTATTGAGATCGCACTTTCGTATCTTCCCCGATGAGCGGGTGATTTCCGCTTTTCGTCTGCACGACCCTGATCCGCACAGACGGTCCATGGTGAAGGCAGCCTTTTCGACGGTGCCGTGCCGCGTTCTGCCGCCTACTCGTGATGTGCAGGTTCGAGTACGTTGGCGCGTACCCGGCTCTCGGTGAGCCGCGCCAGGGCCGTGCGGGCCTCCGGCCGTGTGCTCGTGGGCGCAGCAGGCCGTACGGCGGCGAAGAGCGTGATCTCCACAGTCAGGCGCCGGGTCGCGGCCACCCGGACGATGGAGGCGAGCAGCGAGTCGTCCCCGACGTAGCAGGCGCGGGTCGAAGTCGCCGTCCCTTCGCGGTAGCGGAGTACGGCCGGACGGACCGGAGCGCCCGCGTCCACGGCCGCCTGGAAGACGGCCGGGCGGAACCTGCCCATTCCGCGACCGCACCAGGTGGTGCCCTCGGGGAAGGCGACCACGGTGTCGCCCGCCCTGAGGGCGGCGGCGACCGCGGCGACGGCCGGCGGCAGCGCGGACAGGCGCTCCCTGTCGATGAACAGCGCGCCCGCGCCGGCGGCCAGCGTGCGGATGAAAGGCCACTCGCCGATCTCCCGCTTGGCGAGTGGGCGCGAGGGCACCGTGGCCGCGAGGACGAGTGGGTCGAGCCAGGACACGTGGTTCGCCACGACCAGAACGCCCGTCTCCGGTCCCGCACCGACTTCCGGTCTCACCCCGCCATCCGGTCCCGAACCGCCACCCGGCCTCGCCCGGACGTACGAAGCAGCACCGGCATCCGACACCGTGCCCGCCTCCGAGGCCGCGCCGGCGTCCGGCGGTGTGCCGCTTCCCGACGTCGTCGCCTCGAGGCGGACGCCGAGCGCGCGGAGGAGCAGTCGTGCCCAGGCCATCGTGAGCTCCGTACGCCACGTCGCCCGCATCCGCCCCACCAGGGACATCGGCACCCCGGCGAGCAGCACCAGGAATGCGGCGACCAGCCGGGCCGCGAGCTGGACGGGTCCGGCGGCGGCGGTCGCGGCCTCCACGCAGGTGTCCGTTGTGCAGGGGCCGAGCGGACGCCACGGGTCCGGCGCCTCGGCCGGGTTCGGTGCGTTATGGCTGACCGGCGCCTCAGCCGGGGCCGGCGCATGCAGGGTGGCTGGGGCCGGCGCATGCAGGGTGGGCGAGGTCGGCGCGTGAGGTGCGAGCGGCGTCTCGGGCGCGACAGTGCTCATAGCGTCTCCCCGAGGAAGTACCGCAGGTAGCGCATGTTCACGTTGGCCATCGAGAGCAGCACGAAGAAGTCCGCGGTGCCGAAGTCCCGGTCATGGGCGGGCGCCCCGCACACCCACGACCCCAGCCGCAGGTAGCCGCGCAGGAGGGCGGGTGGCACGAAACGGTCGGAAGGGGCCGTGCCCTGGGGGTGCCACGGCGTGTGCGGCGTGACCCGGTGCTCCTCCGGCCCGAGCGGGACCCGCTCCACCACGGCGGTGGCCAGCGTGCCACCGTCGTCGAGCGGCACCGAGCAGCAGCCCGCCAGCCACTGGTGACCGCCGGAGAGCATGTACCGGGCGATGCCCGCCCACATCAGCGCGACCACCGCGCCGCCCCGGTGGTCGGGGTGGACGCAGGTGCGGCCCGCCTCCACCAGGCCCTTCCTGAGTGGCGCGAGGTTGGTCAGGTCGAACTCGCCGTCGGAGTAGAGCCGGTCGGCACGCCCAGGCGGAAGCAGCCGGTACGTGCCGACGACTTCGCTGCCGTCGCGTACGAGGAGATGGTCGCAGTAGGCGTCGAACCGGTCCACGTCGAGGCCGGAGACCGGGCTGTCGAGCCGCGCCCCCATCTCCCCGGCGAAGACCTCGTGGCGGAGTCGCTGCGCGGCCTGCACGTCGGCGGCGCTGGTGGCCATGCCGACCGTGTACCGCCCAGTGTCCAGAGTGATCGTCATGGGCGCGTCCTTCCATGAAAGCGTCTCGCGCCTATGTCGACATGCCGAAATGACGGCTGTGTCTCTCGTCGGGGGCAGTCAGGCGACCGCGTGGTGAACCTCGCCCGCGGCCGAAACAAATCGCTTTCTTCGCCCCCACACCCCTCATTACACTCGCCACTGATCACCGACGAGGGAGAGGAGAACGGCCGTGCGCCACAGCACCGCTGCCGTCGTCCCCCCGTCGCGCTACGAGGTGATCCTGGTGTCTCCGTCGTCCCGGTGCCGGCTGCGCGGCCGCCACTGGACGACGCCCTGACGAGCACCTGTCCCGCCGATCGAGGCGGTCTCGTCCGGGAAATCGCGCTGTCCCCTTTCTTTTCTGGACCGAAGGGTCATGGGCTGTGCGTGCTCACCTCTCGAAACAAGAACAAGCCAACTCGCTGGCCGTCGTACGGAATCTCGGCATCCTCGCCCACGTCGACGCCGGCAAGACCACTGTCACCGAGCGGATGCTGTACCTCGCCGGCGCCACGTACAAGCGCGGCGAGGTGCACGACGGCACGACCGTCACCGACTTCGACTCCCAGGAACGCGATCGCGGCATCACGATTTTCGCCGCCGCGGTGAGCTGCGTCTGGGACGGGCACCGCGTCAACCTGATCGACACCCCGGGCCACGTCGACTTCTCCGACGAGGTGGAGCGCTCGCTGCGGGTGCTCGACGGCGCGATCGCGGTGTTCGACGCCGTCGCGGGCGTCGAGCCGCAGAGCGAGTCGGTGTGGCGCCGGGCCGACCGGTACGGCGTGCCGCGCGTCGCGTTCGTCAACAAGCTGGACCGGGCCGGCGCCGACCTGGACACCGCGGTCGAGTCGATCCGCCGCCGGCTGCACCGGGCCCCGCTGGTGGTGCAGTTGCCGATCGGGCAGGAGGACCGGTTCGCCGGCGTCGTCGACCTGGTCAGGATGCGCGCGCTCGTCTGGGAGGGCGACGCGTGCCGGGAAGTACCGGTGCCGGAGGATCTGCTGGAGGAGGCGCGGCGGCGGCGCCGGCTGCTCGAGGAGTCGGTGGCGGAGCTGCACGCGGAGGCGCTGGAGGAGTTCTGCGCGCTGCCGTCGATCTCCGACCGGACGCTGGCCGCCGCGCTGCGCGACCTGACCGCGAGCGGTGCGGGCCTGGTGGTGCTGTGCGGGTCGGCGTACCGCAACCGCGGGATCGAGCCGCTGCTCGACGCCGTGGTGGCATACCTGCCGTCGCCGCTGGACGTGCCCGCGGTGCGGGGCGTGGACGGCGCGGAGCGGGCCGCCGACCCGCAGGCGCCGCTGGCCGCGCTGGCGTTCAAGGTGAGCTCGGCCGCCACCGGGCGGCTGACGTATCTGCGGGTCTACTCGGGAACGATGCGGAAGGGGGACGTGGTGCTGGACAGCGGCACGGGTCGCACCGAGCGCGTCAGCCGCATCCTGCGGGTGCAGGCCGACCGGCACACCGAGGTGGACCGGGCGGTGGCCGGCGACATCGTAGCGGTGGTCGGGCTGAAGTCGGCCCGCACCGGGAGCACCCTGTGCGCGCCCGAGGCGCCGCTGGTGCTCGAACCGCCGAGCGCGACGGAGCCGGTGGTGTCCGTGGCGATCGAGGCCCGCCGGAGCGTGGACGCCGACCGGCTGGCCTCGGCGCTGGCGCGGCTGGCCGAGGAGGATCCGTCGCTGGCGGTCCGTACGGACGCCGAGACCGGGCAGACGCTGCTGTCCGGGATGGGCGAGCTGCACCTGGAGGTCGCGGCGGAGAAGCTCCGGCGCGACCACGGGCTGGACGTCGCCGTGGGCCGCCCGCAGGTGGCGCTGCGCGAGACGGTGACGCGTGGCGTGTCCGGGCTGCTGTACCGGCACGTCAAGCAGGACGGCGGCGCGGGGCAGTTCGCCCACGTCGTGCTGGATGTCGAGCCGCTGAAGGTGGACGGTGAGGGCTTCGAGTTCCGCTCGACCGTGGTCGGAGGCCGGGTGCCGCGCGAGTACGTGCGGGCGGTCGAGGCCGGCTGCCGGGACGCCCTGGCCGACGGGCCGCTCGGCGGCCACCCGGTGACCGGCCTGCGGGTCACGCTGACCGACGGGACCACCCATCCGAAGGACTCGTCGGACCTGGCGTTCCGCACGGCGGGGCGGCTCGCGCTGCGCGAGGCGCTGCGGGCCTGCGCGATGGAGCTGCTCGAACCGGTGGTGGAGGTCACGGTCACCGTGCCCGACGACGCGGCCGGCGGCGTGCTGGGTGACCTGGCGGCCCGGCGCGGCCGGATCTCGGGCTCGTCGGCGCGGGCCGGCACGGTGGTGATCACCGCCGTGATCCCGCTGGCCGAGGTGTTCGGGTACGCGACCCGGCTGCGTAGCCGTACGCAGGGCCGCGGCACGTTCACCACGAGGCCCGCCGGTTACGCCCCGGCACGGTAGAGGCACGGCCCCGTTCGCCCGCGCGGGCGGGCGAACGGGGCCGTGCCCCAGTTGGACGGCGTACCCGGCGACGCCCTATCACAGAGGCGATCTCGCTCACCCGCTGCAGCTGCCTCGGCAGCACCCGGTCCGAGGCTTTTGTCGCCGGCCACCACCACTGGCAGCGGCGCGTTCGACTGGAGGGCTTCCTCCCGAGGTGCGGACACCTTGAGTACCGCGGCGAGTCGCGCTAGGCCGAGCCGCCCATGAGGATCTCGGTCGGCAGGTAGATGCCGGGCTCCCCCGTAGGGCCCTCCTCGATCTCCCGCAGGCAGCGCTCCACCAACGCGACCGCGATCTGCTCGAACGGAACCCGCACGGTCGTCAGCGGCGGATCCGTCAGCCACTGCAGGGGACCGCCGTCGAAGCCGGTCACGGCCACGTCGTGGCCGATCCTCAGCCCCGCCGACCGTACGGCGCGGATCGCCTCGACGGCCAGCCAGTCGGCCGCGGTCACCACGGCGGTGGGGCGCCGCCGCCTGGTCAGCAGCCTGCCCACGGCGGCCTCGACCTTCGCCTGCGGCTCCTGCACCACCCATGAGCCGGGCACGGACAGGCCGTGGTGGCGCGCTCGGGCGCGGAAGCCCTCCACCCGCTCGGTGAACCAGTAGCCCGGCTGGCGGGGCCCCACGTAGGCGATGTCCTCGTGCCCTTTGCCGACCAGGTAGTCGACCATGGAAGCGATGCCCGCGGCATTGTCCACATCCACCCACGACTGCGGCAGGTCGGCCTCGGTGCGCCCGAACGAGGCGAAGGGCATGCCCACTCCCGAGAGATAGCGGGCCCGCGGATCGTCGATGCTGGAGTCGCTGATCAGGAATCCGTCGACGCCGTGGGCCGCCACGAGCTCACTCAGGCGGTCGGTGACGTCGCCGCTCGAGGTGAAGACGAGGATCTGGTAGCCCCGCCGCTCGGCCTCACGCAGCAGAGGCGACACGAACGACACGGCGAAGACCTGGTTGCGCTCCAACAGCTCGCCGGAGATGTGGAACCCGAGCTGACGGGTGCGCTGCAGCCGCAGGCTGCGTGCCTGCCGGTTGGGCTGGTAGCCGAGATCCTGCACCGCCTCCAGCACCCGCAGGCGGGTCTCCTCGGGGATGCCGCTGCCCGGCCGCTCGTTGATGACGAAGGAAACCGTGGTCGGCGAGACGCCGGCGAGCCGCGCCACATCCGCCATGGTAGGGCGCCGCCTGCGCGCCCGGGCTCCCTGCCTGGTGGTCATCGGCCGCTCCGTGCTGATCTCTCCCCCACCGCTCCCCGGTCGCTCCGGGCCGATCCCCCGACCGCCGCCCTGCGGGCCGCCGCCACCGCGACGCCCAGGCGGCGACGGCGAAGCCGGGATGCTTCACGCACGTTCATGCGCCCGGCCTGTCGGCTGCGCGTGATCAGCCTAGCGCAGGTGGTACGGCCGATGAGTACCGCCTGTCGCGTGACTCTTCCGTGTGCATCGGACATGTGTGCCCCCCCGTTCCGGTGGCGGACCCGGCGCCGACCGTGCCGGGGCCGGGTCCGCCCGCGTCTCGCCCAGCTCACTTGAACAGGGCGTTGACCTGCTCGTTGGCCTTGGTCAGAGAGCTCGCCGGGGCGGTGCCGGCGACCACGGCGTCCATGGCCGGCTTCATGATGGCTTCGATCTGGGCGGCATGGTCGGTGATCGGGAAGAGGAAGGTCGTCTTCTCCTTGACGTCCACGGTGAACGCCTCGACGTCGACACCCTTCTCCGCGAACTTCTTCTGCGCGACATCCACCGCGGCGGGGATGGCCGGGAAGACGACCGCGTGCTCACCGACGACGTTCTGGCAGGCGGGGGAGGCGAGATACTTCACCCACTCCCACGCGGCGTCCTTGTTCTTGGTGCTGGCGTAGATGGAGTCGGCGAGGCCGTTGAACATGCTCATCCGCGTGCCGCTCGGGCCGGCGGGCAGCGGGGCGAGCGCAGGCTCGAACTTCGCGGACTTGGCGCCGAACACCGAGCCGATCATCCAGCTGCCGTTGGTCGCCATGGCGGCCTTGCCCGCGGAGAGCATGTCGTTCCAGGCCACGCCCTCGGTCGCCTTGAGCGGCGGCATGTAGCCCTTGTCGATCAGGCTCTTCCACCAGGTGACGGCTTCCTGGAACTTGGGGTCGTCGTAGTTGTAGTGCGTGCCCCAGGGGTTCTTGTCGGTGAACTTCCAGCCGTTGCTGGCGGCGTACATGCTCCACTGGGTCTGGCCCACGCCGTTGCCGGAGCTCTCGAGCCACAGGCCGTAGGTGTCCACCTTGCTCTTGTCGAAGCCGGGCTCGTCGCCGTGCTTGCCGTTCTTGTCCACGGTCAGCTTGGCGATGATCTTCTCGTAGGTGCCGCCGTCGGTCGGGTTCCAGGCCATGCTCTTCAGCTGCTCATCGGTGATCCCCGCCTTCTCGGTCAGCTTCTTGTTGTAGAAGACGGCGATGGTGTCCCAGTCCTTGGGCAGGCCGTAGCGCTTGCCGTCGGCGCCGACCCACAGGTCGGCCAGGCCCTCCGCGTAAATGCCGGTGTCCACCTTGTCGCGCTTGACGAGGTCGTCGATCGGCAGGATGGTGCGCTTGGTGACGAACTCGGGGTACTTGGCCAGGTGGTTGGTGAAGACGTCCGGCGCGGACCCGGAGACGAAGCTCGTGGTGAGCTTGGTCCAGTAGTCGTCCCAGCCGAGCTGGGTGATCTTGACCGAGATGTTCGGGTGGGCCTTCTGGAAGTCGGTGGCGCACTGCTGGTAGGCCGGCTGCTGGTTGGCGTCCCAGAGCCAGTAGGAGATGGTCGCCTTCCCGTCGGCGGAGGCGGCTCCTCCGCTGTTGCCGCCGCCGCAGGCGGCGAGGGCCAGCGACAGCAGGGCGACGCCGGCGACCGCCGGCAGCTTCTTGATCATCAATGTGTCCTTTCCGGTGGAGCTTGCGAGAAGAGCGGGGGGTCACTTCAGACCGGAGAACTGGATGGAGTTGACGACGCGCTTGCCGAACGCCGCGAACAGCAGGAGCACGGGCAGCGCCGCGACGAGCGTGGCGGCCATGAGGCCGGCCCAGTCGGGGCTGCCCTGCGGCGTCTGGGACTTGAACACGCCGAGGGCCACGGTGAGCACGCGGACGTCGTCGTTCGTGGGATCGGTGACGAGCAGCGGCCAGAAGTACTCGTTCCAGGAATTGATGTAGGTGAGGATGGACAGAGTGGCGATCGGCGCGGCGCTCATGGGCAGGATGAGCCGGAAGAAGATGCGGGGATAGCCGGCGCCGTCGAGCATCGCGGCCTCCTCGACCTCGCGGCTCACGTTCAGGAAGAACTGCCGCAGGAAGAAGACCGCGAACGGGGTCATGAAGAGGTACGGCAGCACGATCGCGGCGAAGGTGTTGAGCAGGCCCAGGTTCTTCATCAGCTCGAAGTTGGGCAGGTGGATGAAGATCGGCGGGACCATGAGCGCGGTCAGGAACAGGAAGAACACCTTGTCCCGGCCCGGCCAGCGCAGCCGCGCGAAGGCGTACGCCGCCATGGCGCTGAAGAACACCTGCCCGACCGTGATGACCGTGGCGACGAGTACCGAGTTGCGCAGGTACAACCAGAAGCTGATGGAGGCTCCCGAGCCGCCCTGCGCCTGGGCCTCCTGGATGGTGGCCCCCCCGAACACCCGCTCGTATCCGCCGAGGGTCGGCGCCACCGGCAGCCAGGACGAGGGGTCGGAGAACAGCATCCGGTTGTTCGACAGCGAGGTGCGCAGCATCCAGTAGAACGGGAACAGCGTGAGCAGGACGAAGATCCAGAGCACCGCCCAGGCGGCGATCCGGCCGATGTGGACCCGACGTGCCTGGCGTGCGGCCGGGCCGGCCGCCGCGGTCTTCGCCGAGGGCATGCTTATCGCGGTCATGGCAGCGCTCCTCTAAGACAGGTCCGACTCGCCCGCACGCAGCAGGCGCATCTGGAGCAGCGAGACACCGGCGAGGATGACGATCAGGGCGACACCCATCGCGGAGGCGTAGCCGAAGTCGAACTGGCTGAAGGCCTTCTCGAAGATGTAGTAGTAGATGACCTTGGAGGCGTCCGCCGGGCCGCCCTGGGTGGTGACGGCCACGGTGTCGAAGATCTGGAAGGATCCGATCACCGTGATGACCAGCACCATCGCCAGCACCGGCCGCAGCAGCGGCAGCGTGATCCGCCAGAACGAGCGCCACTCCGTGGATCCGTCCACCGCCGCCGCCTCGTAGAGCGACCTCGGGATCGCCTGCAGGCCGGCGAAGATCAGCAGCGCCGTGTAGCCCATGTGCCGCCAGACGTTCACCAGCGCGATCGTCGGGATCACCAGGTGCTCTTCCCCGAAGAACCCCAAGGGACCGAGCCCGATCCAGCCGAGGAACTGGTTGGCCACGCCGAGGGTGTAGTCGGCCATCCAGTACCACACGAGCGCGACGACCACGTTCGCGACGAGGTACGGCAGCAGCAGCACTCCGCGCAGGAAGCTCGACTTGGTCAGCCGGTGCATCAGGACCGCCAGGACGACCGCCACGATCGTCTGCACTCCGATGTTGATGACGACGTATTCCAGGGTCACCCCGAGGGAGCTCCAGAAGGATCCGTCACCGATGAGCTTGGTGTAGTTCGACAGCCCCGACCACTCGGGCGGGGTGAGCAGGCTGTAGTCGGTGAAGCTCAGGTACACGCCGCGGATCGTGGGCCAGAGGTAGAAGACCCCGAACCCGAGCATCGCCGGGAGGATGAAGAAGAGCGCGGCCCGATGATCCCGCCTCTTGTGCGATGGGGCCTGTGGCGACCTGCGGCGCCCGGCGGGCGCCCCGGGTCTTGGTGTGGGAACGGAGACGGTGTCCGCCATCGATCACTCCCTGGTCAGCCGGAGCAGCAGTAGGTGTTCTGGATAGAGATCGGGGGCCTGGATCCCGGCCTGTTCCAAGACCGAGCCGGGAAGGCGGAGCTCGCCGCGGGCCAGCCACGGCGGGAGCACGTGGTTGACGCCGACAGCCGCGTCGCCGGGCGCCAGCGGCTCGATCCGGTACATCGCGCCGGGGTCCAGTGCGGGCAGCCGCACCCGGCCGGGTGGCGCGACGACCGAGGTCGCGACCGCGACCAGCGCGAAGATCGCCTCGGAGCGGTCCTGCGCGACCACGCCGTGCACCCACAGCGCGGGGTCGGGATGATCGACGCGGACGATCCGCCCCGTGTGCAGCAGGCCGCGCACGTCCTTGTAGAGCGCGATCCAGCGGGCGAGGTCCGCTCGCTCGGCGTCCGAGGCGGAGGTGAGGTCCCATTCGATGCCGAAGTGGCCGAACAGCGCGGTCCCCGCGCGGAAGGCGAGGTCGTGTCGCCGGCCGGTGGTGTGCGCGTGCGCGGCTCCCACGTGCGAGCCGATGAGCTCGGGCGGGAGCAGGAGCTGGGTCCAGCGCTGGATCGACTGGCGTTCCAGGGCGTCGATGCAGTCGCTGCCCCACACCCGGTCCGTCCGCTGGAGGATGCCGAGGTCCACCCGCGCCCCGCCAGAGGAGCAGGACTCGATCTCCAGGCCGGGGTGGCGCCGGCGCAGCTCGTCCAGCAGCCGGTAGACCGCCAGCGTCTGCCGGTGGACGGCCGGCTCTCCGAGCGGGCTGTGGCCCGCGTCGATCAGGTCGCGGTTGTGGTCCCACTTCAGGTAGTCGATGGCGTACTCGGCGATCAGCCGGTCCAGGCGGTCCAGCACGTACGCGTACGCCTCAGGGTGCACGAGGTCGAGCACCTGCTGGCGGCGTGCCTCCGGCGGCATCCGCCCGCCGGTCGACATGATCCACTCCGGGTGGGCCCGGGCCAGGTCGGAGTCGGGATTGATCATCTCCGGCTCGACCCACAGCCCGAACCGCATCCCGAGTCCACGCACGTGATCGACCAGGGGGTGCAGGCCCTGCGGCCAGACGTCCTCGTCCACGTACCAGTCGCCGAGGCCGGCGTGATCGTCGCGGCGGTGGCGGAACCAGCCGTCGTCCAGGACGAACCGCTCCGCCCCCACCTCGGCCGCCCGGTCGGCGAGCGCGCACAGCTTGGCGAGGTCGTGGTCGAAGTAGACGGCCTCCCAGGTGTTCATGACCACGGGACGCGGGGCCGGCGGGTGGCCCGGCCGGGCGCGCAGGTGCCGGTGGAAGCGGTCCGACACGTCGTCCAGCCCTTGTCCGTAGGCCGCGTACAGCCACGGGGTCGTGTACTCCTCCCCCGGCTTCAGCCGTACCTCGCCGGGCAGGAGCAGCTCGCCGCCGCCGATGACGGCCCGGCCGTCCGGCAGGCGCTCGGCGTAGGTGACGTGGTTGCCGCTCCAGCCCACGTGCACCGCCCACACCTCGCCGGAGCGGAATCCGAAGCCGGGAACGCCCGCCGCCAGCAGCAGCGACGCGTCGGCTCCGGTGCGGCCGCGCCGGTTCTCCCGGACCCGGGAGCCCACCGTGAACGGCTGGCGCTGCGGTGACCGCTCGCGCAGGTGCCGTCCGGTCAGGTCGAGCAGCTCAGCGGCCGCGGCGGGCACCGGCAGGCTGAGCACGAGACCGTCCAGCACGTACGGCTCGGCCGGATGCCGGTTACGCACCGCGGCCCGCATCGTGATCAGGCCGGTGGCGTCGAGCGCGAGCCACAGCGTCAACTCCAGGGCCGCGGCCTCGTCCACGGCCTCGACGCGCACCTCCGCGCCGTCGGCGTGCGCCGAGGTCACCGTGAACAGCGGCGACCAGGCCGTGCCGCCGCGATGCCCGCGCAGTCCCGGCAGCCCCGGCCAGCCGGTCGCGTGCTCGGCGACCATCGAGAGGTCCGCGGGCGTGTCGAGGCCGTTGGAGACGACGGCGGGAATGGCGGCGAGGGCCAGTTCGCGCAGCTCCGCCGACGTGACGTCGCCGAGGTCGCCACCCCAGTGGAGCACGCTCGGCAGGCGCGGCCCGCCCACGTCCAGGACCAGGCTGACGCCGCCTGCCCGCAGGTGGATCGGCTCCGGCCGGCTCACCATGGCGCCGTACGGCGCCGCCGGCTCCCCGGCTCGCATGCCGGTCTCTTGGGTCACTGCGGCACCTCCCACTACGTTACTAATCTTTAGTAAATCGATTTAGGAAGCACCATTCGCCATAGCGATCAAGGGCGGAAGCCATGGGAGAACGGGGGGAGTTTCGATTTACTAATTGCTTTTAGTTGCTAAGTTGGCCTCAAAGGTGCCCTGGCCTGAACCGCATGTCAATCCTTCGTTACGAGTCCGTTACGCCGACCTCACCTACGGCAAGCGCTTGCCGGTGCGCTGCTCCAGGCGGGCCGTGCGTCTGTCGTCGCGCTTCTTGCTGGAGATGTCCGCTGCGGTGATCGGGCAGGGCGCGGCCCACGGCCGCCGGCGGACATGATCCGTCCGGCGGCCCACCGGGACTCGTCAGGCGAGCGTCTTGAAGGAGATCCACACGTCCGGCGGCTCGTCGGGCAGGTTCGGCACGGGGCGACGCTCCTCGGTCCAGTCGTCTCCGGCGATCTCCGTGGCCACGCGCCGCCAGAAGGCCACGGCGCCCGAGTTGGCGTCCTGGAAGGCGATCTCCCAGCTTCCCGGGTGTCGGGCGACGATGTCCTTGATCGCTCGCAGCCCGATCCCGCTCCGGCGCGCGCCGCGTACCACGAAGAAGCTGTTCAGCACCCGTACCGGGCCGTCAAGCCCGCGCACGAACGCCAGACCGGCGGGGTGGTCGCCGCTCATGATCAAGTACGGCGCCCAGCCGGCGTCGTGGAAGGCGGAGTGGAGCCGTTCGCTCCTGAACGTGCCGTCGGGATGGGGCAGTCCTCCCTGGAACTCCGACATGTCGTGGCGGAACATCAGCCAGAGGCGTTCCACGGTGGCGTGGTCGGCGCCGGTCGCGGGCCGCACGGAGTAGTTGTCATTGGGCATGAAAAAAGCCTCCCGGCCGGAAGGGCGGAAGGCTGAAGCAGTTGAGAGATCATAGCAGGTTATGGGGGAACGCGGCGACCCGGCGCAGGACCTCCGCGCGGCGGTGCGCAATAGTGATCACATGGCACGGCGCGCGCTGCTGGCGGGGATCGACGTGGGCACCACCCACGTCAAGGTGGGCCTCTTCGACGAGCGAGGGACCCGCGTCGCGTCAGTGCGCGAGGCTACCCCGCGCGAGCTGCCCGCCGTCGTGGCCGCCGTGTCGCGGGCGCTCGGCGAGTGCGCCGCCCGGGCCGGGCGCGGGCCGGACGCGATCGGGGTCGCGGGCATGGCCGAGACCGGCGTGCCGCTGGACGGGTCGGGCCGGCCGCTCATGCCGCTGCTGTGGTGGAACGACCCCCGGGCCGCGCGGGAGGCCGCCGAGCTGAGCCGGGACGCGGAGGCGCTGTACGCGCTGACCGGCCGCCGGGCCGACCCGAAAGCGCCACTGGCCAAGTGGCTGTGGCTGCGCACCCACGCGCCGGACGTGCTGGAGTCGATGCGGTGGTGGGCGCACGTGCCCGACGCCGTGGCGTACGCGCTCACTGGCCGGCTGCGGACGCACGAGACGCTGGCCGCCCGCACCCTGGCCTACGACGCGGCGGCCGGAGCCTACGACCCGGACCTGCTGGCGCTGGCCGGGCTGCGGGTCGAGCAGCTGCCTCCCACGGCCGGCGCGGTGGAACCGGTCGGCCCGCTGACGGCCCGGGTGAGCGGGGTGGCGGCCGGCGTCCCCGTGGTCATCGCGGGGCACGACCACGCGGTGGGGTCGTGGGCGTCGGGCGTACGGCGGCCCGGGGACGTGGCCGACTCCCTCGGCACGGCGGAGGCGGTGATGGTGCTGTCGGACACCCGGCCGGACCCGCGCACCGGGCTGGCGCTCGGCATCACGACCGATCCGTCACTGGACGGCGTCCGCAAGGTGGTGGTCGGCGGGCTCCCCACGAGCGGCGCCATGCTCGACTGGCTGCTCGGACTGCTGACACCCGAGGGTGAGCCTGCCGGGGGCCAGGTAAGCGGGCACGCCGCCTCCCCTGGCGGCCGAGGCGGGTATGACGCCTTGCCGGGGCTGCTGGACGGGGTGCGGCTGCCCACCGGGATCGTCATGGAGCCGTACCTGCGGGGCCGGGTCGCGCCCGCCCCCGATCGCGGCCGCCGCGTGACGGTGTCGGGGCTCGGCCCCGAGCACGCGCCCGGCGACCTGCTGGCGTCCGCCGTCGAGGGCACCTGCCTGCACGCCCGCTGGATGCTCGACGAGCTCACCGCCGTGACCGGCACCGCTCCCGAGCGTCTCGTCGTTCTCGGCGGGCAGGTCAGGATCCCGCTGTGGACGCGGGTCAAGGCGGCGGTGTCGCCCGTCCCCGTCGAGGTGGTGCGGGACGGCGACGCGGTGTGCGCCGGCGCGGCGTTGATCGCCGGGCAGGCCGGTGGGTCGCTCGACGACGTGCCGCTGCTCCCCCGCGACGTCCCGCCGCACGACCCCGGCCTCGCCGCCGCGTACGTCCCCCTGTACGAGCGCTTCCTGGCCTCGGCCCGCGAGCCCCGATGACGCATGCGACCGGAGCGGGCCGGCCACAGGAGAAACCTCGCGAACACGATCGGAGCACTCATGACCAGTCCGCAGACCGGCGCCCCCGCGCCGACGCTCGACCTGCTGGCCCGCCCTTCGGGTGGGTTCGCCATGGTGGCGATGGACCAGCGCGAGAGCCTCAGGCAGATGTTCGCGGCGGCGACGGGCGAGCGGGTGGGCGATGAGACGCTGACCGGGTTCAAGCTGGCGGTGGCGCGCGAGGTCGGCCCGTACGCCTCGGGCTTCCTGATCGACCAGGACTACGGGTTCGGCCGGGTGGCCGCCGAGGGCCTGGTCCCGGGCGGCCTCATCGTCGCCGTGGATCTCCTCCGGCAGGACCCTGACGGTCCCGTCGAGGACACCTCCATCGACGAGCGGGTCGATCTGGCCGCCGCCCGCCGAGCCGGGGCCGTGGCCGCAAAGCTGCTGCTGATCTGGCGCGACGACGAGCACCGCGCGCCGCGTCTGGAGACCGCCGCCGCGTTCGTACGGCGCTGCGCCGACGCGGGGCTGCTCTCCGTGCTCGAAGGCGTCGCAAGACCTCCGGCCGGGGCGGCGGGACCCTTCGACGGGCCTGCCGCGATCCGCGAGGCCGCCAGGGAACTGGCCGGGCTGCGGCCCAGCCTCTACAAGGCGCAGGTGCCGCTCGGAGGGGCCGCGCCCGAGGAGCGGCTGGTGGAGGAGTGCGCGCGGCTCGACGAGGTGATCCCGGTGCCGTGGGTGGTGCTCTCCCAGGGCGTGGAGCGGGACGACTTCCCCGCGGCCGTGCGCGCCGCCTGCCGTGCGGGCGCTTCCGGGATGCTCGCCGGGCGGGCCATCTGGAGTGACGTGGTCGGCTCCGGCGATGTGGCCGCCGAGCTGCGTACCCGTTCCGTTCCGCGACTCCGGCGCCTGGCCGCACTCGTCGACGCCCACGCCCGCCCGTGGAACGCGCCGCGCCCCACAGTCACCTGACACGGCCATGCTGTGAAGTCACATCGGCCGAGAAACCCCTGGCGTGCTGAAGCTCCCGCCGGCTGATGCCGGCATCCCGCCTCAGCGCGCCTTCGCGCTCGCACCGGCCGGTGCGGGTGCGTCTGGGGCGGACGTTGCTCTGGGGCGGTGCCTCCGGGCGACTGCCGCGGCGCCGGTGCCGCCGGCGACGAACACCGCGGCCAGCGCGAGCCAGCCCACGGTTCCGTGTTCGATGGCGGTGGCGGTGACGAGCACCGGTGAGACCATGGCGGCGATCGCGTAGCCGGTCTGGCTGAGGCCCTGGTAGGCACCGGCGTTGCGCTGGTCGGCCAGTTCGAAGGCCATGCCCCAGCCACCCGCCTCGCCCAGGATCTCGCCGAAGGCGTGGGCGAGGCCCGCCAGGAGAAGCAGGACACAGGCGATGATCAGGTTTCCGTAGCCCGCCAGCGCGTACAGCCCGCATGCGAGCGCCAGCAGCCACGACGCGCGCCGGACGGCGATCCCGGCGCGACGCACGTCGTGGACGCCACGCGAGACACGCACCTGGAGTACGGCCACGACCACGGTGTTGAGGACGAGCAGCACGGACACGACGGCGGTGGGGGCGCCGATGGAGGCGACCCAGAGAGGGACGCCGACGGTCAGCAGGCCGAACTGCACGGCCACGACGGCGTTGCACGCCACGCTCGCCAGATACGTGCGGTCCTTGAGCGGTGACGGTCCCCCGGGAGGGGTGTCGGCCGCCTGACCTTCCGCCGAGGCGGCCATCCGGGCCGGAAGCTCCGGCACCCGGGATCCAAGCCGTGCCAGCGGCACCGCGGCCGCCAGCAGCAGGGCTCCGGAGGCGGTCATCGCGGCCTGGTACGCCACGGCGGTGCCCGTCAGGAGCGCCGCGGCGGCGGCCAGGGTACCCAGGCCGATGAAGACGTTCGTGACCACGCGCATCCGCGCCCGGACCACCACCCGTTCCGGGCCGGTGTACCACCGTGCCAGCATCGCCTGCTTCGACGTGCCGCTCGCCGAGCGCATCACCGCGGTCAGGCAGGCGACCAGGGTGAACACGACGGCGTCCGACGCGAGCGGGTAGGCGAGCATCGCCAAGCCGTTGAGGGCCGTGGCCACGGTCTGGACGCGATGCGCGCCGATCCGGTCGGCGAGCCACCCCGACGCGTACGAGGCCAGCACACCGGCGCCGCCCGCGATGCCCAGCCCCAGGCCCACCTTCGTCGCGCCGAGTCCGATGACAAGCGTGAAGTACAGCGTGCTGACGGTGTAGAAGGCGCCGCTGGACAGCGCGAACGCCATCGTGCTCAGAGTCAGCGAGCGGCCGACACGGTCCTCGGGGAAGAAGGTTCGGATCACGCCCCGTTTCTCCCGTACCTGGGGCGTGCACACCAATGATGTAGCGTATGGCTACATGGTCGCCGGCCGGAGCGGTGGGGTCATCGCGTACGAGCTCGCGGGGATGGACGTCGCCGACGTGCGCTTCGCCGCCTCACCGATCAACGAGCTCACCCTGTCACTGCGCACGTTCCGTGACCCCGGGCGCTATCCCGTGCACCTGCCCTGGCTGCGGCGCACGGAGCGCGTCCGATCCGGGCTCGACCTGCCCCTGCTGCACGCCCTGACGAACGACGCGCTGTGGTCGCCCGACTATCTGACACCCCGGCCGCACGCTCCCCTCACCCGCATCGACGACGAACTCGCCGCCGTCGCGCGCGTGCCCCTGGAACGCATGCTCGACGACCTGCGCGCCCTCCATCCCGGGCGGCTGCCCGCGCCGTTGCGGGGCGACCCGGCAACCGTTCGCGCCCGCATCACGGAGGCGCTGCGGACGTACTGGCGCACCTGCTTCGCGCCGTGGTGGCCGCGGATGCGGACGGTCCTGCAGGCCGACATCATCTACCGCGGACAGGTCATCTCCGCGCGCGGTCTGGCGGCGATGTTCGCCGACCTCAATGAGCGGGTCCACCTGCACGAGGGCGTCGTGCACGTCCGCCTGGTCAGCAACGCCGGCTACCGCCGGTCCACCGGCGGAGAAGGGCTCACCCTGGTGCCGACGCTCTTCAGCAGGGGCGTGACCGCCCCGATCTCACCGGAAGAGCCACCTCTGATCATGTACGGCTCGCGCGGCACCGGAACGCTCTGGCAGGCGGAGTCCCGCCGTTCCCCCGCGGCGCTCACCGAAGTACTCGGCGCGACACGCGCGGGCCTGCTCACGGCCCTGGAGACGCCGGCGTCGTCGACAGAGCTCGCCGGCCGTCTCGGCGTCACCACCTCGGCCGTCAACCAGCACCTGCGAGCTCTGCGCGACGTCGGCCTGCTCACCGGCGCACGCCACGGCCGCTCGGTCCTGTATCTGCGTTCGGAGCTCGGCGACGCCCTCATCACGGGCGGGGCCGCGGAGGACTCCGAGGACACGCGGTGACAAGCCGCCGCACCGAAGGCTGGGTCTGTCCGGACAACCGTTTCCTGCGCGAGGTCGCCGGTCTCCGGCCCGCCGCGTAGGCGGGGGTCCTTGCCGGTTCGATCAACTCGGCTTTCAATTGAGGCCTCATACGGGTGATCCCTGGAGGGGCCGATGCGTGGCTTGCGGGCGTCCGCTGCCGTTCTGATGATCGCTCTCACGACGTTCGCGGCCGCGAATCCCCCGGCCACGTCCGTCGCCGCACCCTCCGATCCGGAGGGTCCGGAGCCGGCCTCGCTGGTCACCCTCTCCGTGCCGGACCGGACGGCGATGGAGCGGCTGGCGGCCTCGGGCGCCGACCTCACCGAGCGGTTGCGGCCGCAGCCGGACGGCAGCGTCCAGGTGGACGCGGTGGTCACGCCCAGCCAGCTCGCGGCCTACCAGGCGCTCGGCGCGAGCCTGGCCCCGGAGGCATCGCCGCCCCCGGCCGCGGCGAAGTCCACCGCCGCGAAGGACCAGCTGGTCGTCGAGCGGGCGGTCTGGTTCAGGTCACGCGAGGGGTACTTCCTGTCCGTCGAGGCGTCCAGCAGCGCCGGCCAGGCCGCCACGCTCAGCGTGACATGGACGGGCCAGGGCGGCGCGACCGGCCGGGCGCCGATGACGCCGTACGTGGACGCGGGGGCGTACCTGGGCCACCAGTTCAGCACCCCGGTGCCGGCCACGAGCCGGCCGCAGTGGGTCACCGTCACCTCGGCGGCCGGCGGCACGGCCGAGGCGAGGGTCAGAGCGTGGCCCGACGGCGAGCGCCCGGACCGGGCCGGCCCCGGCTACCAGAAGGACTTCGTCACCCAGTACATGCCGCCCGCGCAGCTCAACGAGCGGATCAGGGCGCTGCACCGGCGCTTCCCCAAGCTCACGGAGCTGCTCACCCTGCCGTACCCGACCAACGGCTACCGGCGGCACGCCCAGGCGCTGATCGGCACGCCGCCCGCCGCGGCCGTCGTCGTCACCTCCGACGCCTACGGCTCCGAAGGCGGCAACGACCTGGCCGTCGAGCTGGCCGATCCGGGCGCGCCCGGCAGGCCGCTGCAGGTCACCGTGAACGGCAAGCTCATCACCGTCAGCCTGGCCACCGACGGCTCGGGCGCGCCCGTCAGCACCGCCGCCCAGGTGGCCGCCGCGATCAACGCCGGAGCGATCAACGCCAGCGCGGGCAACGCCAGCGCGGGCAACGCCAGCGCGGGCAACGCCAGCGCGGGCACCAGCGCCGCGGGCATCGGTGTCAAGGCCACCACCTACCGTGGCGATCCGGGCGCCGGCGTCATGGCGCCCGCGCCGCTCACCCAGCTCAGCGACTTCCTCCACGCACCGGCCGACGTCTCCAGGGCGCCCGCGCGGGTGCTGGCCCTGCGCATCGGCGCGCACCGCGACGGCACGCGCACCGGCGTGCTCGCCTACGCCCAGGAGCACGCCCGCGAGTGGGTGGCGCCCCTGGTCGTCGTCGAGGCGGCCGAACGGCTGCTGCGCAACCAGGCGTACGACAAGGCCACCCGCAGGCTGCTGGAGCGCGCCGACATCTTCGTCGTGCCGACCGTCAACCCGGACGGCGCGAACTACAGCTTCTACGACTTCAACGCCCAGCGGAAGAACATGACGAACCACTGCCCGCCGCAGCAGTCCGACCCGGCGCAGCGCAACACCTGGGGCGTGGACGTCAACCGCAACTACGCGACCGGCTCGCTGTCCGACGGCTACTTCGGCGCCTCGGCCAACTGCCAGAGCGGCACGTACGCGGGACCGGCCGAGCACTCCGAGCCCGAGAGCCGCAACGTCATGTGGCTGGCGCAGAGGTACCGCAACATCAGGTTCGCCATGAACGTGCACAGCTACGGCGGCTACTTCATGTGGCCGCCCGGCGCGTACAAGCTCGACGGCCGCGTCACCCTGCCCAGGCCCACCGCCCAGCAGGAGGCGTACTTCCTGCGCTCGGCCCGCACGATCGAGGAGGCCATCGCCGCCGAGCGCGGCACCGTCACCTGGCCGCAGCAGACGGGGCCGGTCACGGACGTGCTCTACTCCGCCGCCGGCAACTCCGCCGACGAGCTCTGGTACGAGCACGGCGTCTACGGCTGGGACTTCGAGGTGGGCGCCGACCTGTGGAACCCCGCGACGCAGGCATGGGAGGGCGTGGGCTTCCAGCCGCCGTTCGCGGAGGGGCACGCCGAGGCCATGGAGTTCGCGTCCGGGCTGATCTCGCTGGTCGGGGTCGCCGCCGACTACCGGGAACCCTGATCCGCCCTGTCTGGAGGCCCTTTGGGCTTACCCGTCGCCCTGTTCGCCGCCCTCCTCGTCATCCCCCTGTCCGCCCCGCTGTCCGCCCCGCTGTCCGCCGCCGACCCGGTGCAGCCGCCGCGTCCGGCCGTACGCGACTTCGGCAACGGCCCGGAACGGAACGAGGTGGCCGCCGACATCCCCGAGCAGGCCCAGACATTCGGCGCGGAGACCGCGCTCAACCCGGCGGCCAGGGCGGCGCTCGACGCGTTCCTGACCACCGGCGGCGTGATCACCCTCCTCCCCCGTCGTGCCTTCACCACCGAGCAGCAAGCGGAGCTCGACGCCTTCTTCGCCGCACGGAACAACGCCGCGGTCTCCTGACCATTCGCGATGAGTTCCGGGCCAGGCCCGGGTTGTCGTCCTGACGAACCGATGCGGAAGGACGGCAACCATGACGGTGAAGACCCGGGACGAGGCGCTGATCCGTACCTTGGTCGAGCGCTGGGCCGAGGCGGTGCACCGCGGCGACCTGGCGGGCGTCGCCGCCGACCACGCCGACGACATCGTGATGTACGACGTGCCGCCGCCCTGCGAAGGAGTGCGCGGCCTCGAGGCGTACCTCGAGGTCTGGCCGCCCTTCTTCCGCCGAGGGTCAGGCGTACGTGGCGCAGGGCGGTCAAGCCGGTTGATCGTCATGACCTCGGCACGGCGGCGCGGACCAGGCGGCACAGGTCGGCCGGTCGCAGGGCGTCGGAGCGCTCCCACAGGCCGGGATCGACGCAGGCGGCCTGCCGTACGTGCTCGACCACCTCCAGCCCGTGCTGCTTGAGCAGGGCCGACAGCTCGTCGGGGACGAAGAAGGACAGCCAGGGCTCACCGCGCTCGGCCGCGGCGGGCAGGGCGAACCCGGCGTACGCGCTGCCCCTCTCGTCGCGCAGGGCGGGCGGCAGCGCGTACTCCATGATCAGCTCGCTGCCCGGCGCGAAGCGCCCGATGACCGCGAACGTGGCGGCGATCGCCTCCGGCGTGAGGTACATGGCCACGCCGAGCCAGCCCACCAGGGCACGCTTGCCGGGATCGAACCCCGCCGCGCGCAGCCCGTCCATCAGGTCGCCGGACTCGAAGTCCAGCGGCACGAAGGTCAGGCCCTCCGGCTGCCCGAGGCCGGCCGCGTCCGCCAGGTCGCGCTTCCACCGCTGCGTGGCGGGGTGATCCACCTCGAAGACCCGCAGGCCGGCCGCCTCCGGCCGGTAGGCGAAGGTGTCGAGCCCGGCGCCCAGCACCACGTACTGCTCCAGGCCGTCGCGGCCCGGCTCGGTCAGGCGGCGCTCGGCGTAGTGGCTGCGGGCCGTGACCTGGGCGCGCGTGCCGGACAGCACGACGTGGTCGCCGTGCGTGCGATGGTAGCCGAGCGGCTCCTCGACCCGTTCGCCGAGCAGGGTCGCGGCCACCGTGTCGCGGAAGATGAAAGGCTCGTGGTCGACGACGAGGTGCGCCGCGCGGGCGGCGGCGGCCATGATCGCGGTCTGGCTGGGCTGCGCTTCATGCATGAGCGGCCGTTCCTTTCTGGGAATCCAGGAACGCCGATGCTAAACGCAATTTCCAGCTTTATGCAGACAGCGTAGCACAGACAAATAAATTTACGACAACAGGCCAATCAACGGAATATCTCTTCTTTTATTGTTTTATTTGTCGCCGGTGTTTATCGGAAGTCTCGCCGGGCCGCGCAGATTGATCCTGCCGTTCCACTCCACCTCGCCGTCAAGCGCCAGGCGGGGGAAACGGCGTACCAAGCGCTCGATGGCCACGCGGCCCTCCAGCCGGGCCAGTGCCGCGCCGAGACAGTGGTGCGGGCCCGCGCCGAAGGACACGTGGCTGCGGGCGTTCGGGCGCTCCAGCCGGAGCCGGTCGGCGTCCGGGCCCCAGAAGCGTTCGTCGCGGTTGGCCGACGCCAGGCAGGCGAAGACGAAGGTGCCGGCGGGGATCGTACGGCCGCGCACGGTGTAAGGGGCGAGGGTGATCCGCTTGGACTGCTGGACCGGGCTGTCGTAACGGAGGAACTCCTCCACGGCGTTGGCCGCCAGCTCCGGTCGGGCGCGGAGCAGGGCGAGCTGGCCGGGGTTGCGGAGCAGGGCGACGGTGCCGTTGGAGATGAGGTTCACGGTCGTCTCGTGCCCGGCGATGTAGAGCATGACGACCTGCGCGATCAGTTCGTCGTCGCTGAGCTTGCCGCCCTCGTGCTCGGCGGCGATGAGCGCGCTGAACAGGTCGTCGGCCGGGTTCGCCCGTTTCCAGGCGATCAGCTCCCTCGTCACCGCCGTCATCTCCCGGCCGGCTTCGGCGATCTGCTTGAGCACCTCCGGATCCGTGACCACCTGCAGGGACAGCGCCAGAACCCCGGTCAGCTCCCGGATGCGGGCGTGGTCGGCCGGCGGCATTCCGAGCATCTTCGAGATCACCGCGAACGGCAGCGGGAACGCCAGCGCCTCGACGAGGTCGGCGTGCCCGGCCGCCTCGATCCGGTCGAGCGCGGCGTCGACGAGTCCGGTGATCTCGCCTTCCATGGCCGCGACCGAGCGCGTGGTGAACACCTTGCTGACCAGGGAGCGCAGCCGGGTGTGGTCGGGCGGGTCGCGATGGACCATGGACAGGTTGAGCACGCCGAGGTCCAGCTGGTCCATCTGCTCGCGGATCTGGCCGCCGGCGACCTCCCGGTCGTCGACCGAGAGCCCGGCTCGCAGCAGCGCCGCGATGTCGTCGTACGCGCTCAGGACCCAGAACCCGAACGGATGCTCATGCACCGGATCGACCTCGCGCATCCGGCGATAGGTCGGATAGGGGTCGTCTGTGAAACCTGGAGCGAACGGATTGAACAGCATTTCCGTGGCGGTCATCAATGCCTCCGGGGGCGTGGCGATGAGGGTTTCGCTGCGGGAGCACGGTCAGGGGCGGCGCCCCCACATGGTGACCATCGCGATCCCGATGTCGCGGGTCTCCGGATCGGCGAGGTACGCCAGGGCGTCGTCGACGGTCTCGGGCCCGAGTTCGCGCACCAGCGCGGGGCGGGCCGCGTTCGCCGTGCTCACCCAGAACCGGGCCAGCGCCCCGCCCCCCTCGATCACCGGAACGTCGACCGCGAACCCGATCTCCGAGAATCCCAGCTCGGCCATGGGCCGCGGATACCGCCGGCCCGCGTTGAAGTCGCTGCCGGTCGTCCGCGTGGCCAGCTCGCTCGCCTTGGCCGCCGTCTCCCGGTACGCCGCGCACGGCGAGGTCGGCGCGCCCAGCTCCCAGGAGTCGGACAGGACCAGCCAGCCGCCGGGCCGCACCCAGGTCGCCATCCGTCTCAGCACCGCCTCCCGCTCGCGCAGGTGCATCAGGACGAAACGCGCGTGCACCAGGTCGAACCGGCCGGGGTCGAAGGCGGGGTCGGTGATGTCGGCCTGGATCTCCTTGAACCCGCGGCCGCCGAGGTTGCGGACATCGGTGTCGATCACGACCGTCTCCGCGCCGGAACTGCTCATCAGCCACTGGGCGACCGTTCCGAGCCCGGCTCCGACGTCACAGGTCCGGGATCCCGGACGGACGAGAGGCCGCAGCCGCTCGAACGAATACGGGTCGAAGACCTGCGCCATGGCCCCGAGACGGTCGGCCTCGGCCGGATTCTCATGCGAGTAGAGGCGGTCTCCGTACCGCTCTTCCCCACGTTCCATGAAGAGATGGTTCGACGGCGCCATGGAGTCTCTCTCGACGATCGCTCGACGCGGGCGATCGTTGGGCAGATGCTTGACGACCGTCACTAAAATGCCTACCTTCGCCCCATGGACCTGTCCTCCGACGCCTTCGCCGAGCTGGTCGCGATCGACGTGCACGCCCACGTGGAGGTCTCCAAGGACGGCCACGGCTCGCTGAGCCCGGCGCTGGCCGGCGCCTCGGAGAAGTACTTCGGCTCTCACGAGCGGCCGGGCATCGATCAGATGGCCGCCTACTACCGGGAGCGGAAGATGGCCGCGGTCGTGTTCACCGTGGACGCCGAGCACGCCACCGGCCACCCGCGCATCTCCAACGAGGAGATCGCCGAGGGCTGCGCCGCGCACGCCGACGTGCTCATCCCGTTCGCCAGCGTCGATCCGCACAAGGGCCGCGCGGGCGCCCGGGAGGCCCGCCGCCTGGTCGCCGAGCACGGCGTGCGCGGCTTCAAGTTCCACCCCAGCGTCCAGGGCTTCGCCCCGAACGACCCGATGGCCTACCCGCTGTACGAGACGATCGAGGAGCTCGGCGCGATCGCGCTGTTCCACACCGGCCAGACCGGCATCGGCGCGGGCGTGCCCGGCGGGGGCGGCATCCGGCTGAAGTACTCCGATCCGATGCTCGTGGACGACGTGGCCGTGGACTTCCCGCACCTGAAGATCATCCTGGCCCACCCGTCGTTCCCCTGGCAGGACGAGGCCCTGGCCGTGGCCACCCACAAGCCGTCCGTGCACATCGACCTGTCGGGCTGGTCACCGAAGTACTTCCCGCCCCAGCTCGTCCGCTACGCCAACACCCTGCTCAAGGAGAAGGTGCTGTTCGGCTCCGACTACCCGATGATCACCCCTGACCGGTGGCTGGCCGACTTCTCGAAGCTCGACATCAAGCCCGAGGTACGCCCCAGAATCCTCAAGGAGAACGCCGCCCGCCTGCTCGGCCTCGGCTCCGACGAAGGGAAGGACCCGGCATGACCATCACCGTGCGCGGCCTGGAGGAGATCAAGACGCTCGCCGGGCAGGACCTCGGCGCCAGCTCCTGGCTGCAGATCACCCAGGAACGGATCGACGCCTTCGCCGCCGCCACCGGCGACCACCAGTGGATCCACGTCGACCCCGGACGCGCCGCGGCCGGCCCGTTCGGCGGCACCATCGCGCACGGTTACCTGACTCTCTCGCTCGTCATCCCCCTCTACCACGAGCTGGTCGACATCCAGGGCGTGACGTTGAGCATCAACTACGGCCTCAACAAGGTCCGCTTCCCCAGCCCGGTCAGGGCCGGCGGCAAGATCCGGCTGGCCGCCAAGGTGGTCTCGGTCGAGGACGTGCCCGACAACGGCGTCCAGATGCTGTGCGACTTCACGGTCGAGATCGACGGCTCGGCCAAGCCCGCCTGCGCCGCCCAGGCCGTCTACCGGCACTACGCGTCAACGACTCAGCCCTAAAGGGCTGAGCTTGCAGCTCATCGTCCTGACTGGAGGTCAGGTGTCAGGCCGCGTTCGGCTGGTTGACAGCAGCCCAGCCCGCGACACCGCGTGAGGCGATGTTGCGGGCTGCGTTGACGTCGGCGTGCTCAGCGAAGCCGCACGACGTGCAGGCGAAGGTTTCCTGGTTCGGCCGGTTGTGTTTGTCCACGTGCCCGCACGCCGAACACCCCTGCGATGTGTAAGCCGGATCGACGTACACCACGGCGACACCGGCACGGCGGGCCTTGTAGGCGACGAACTGGCCGAGCTCGTGGAACGCCCACGAGTGCAGCGTGACCCGCTGGGGCTTGCGGAGCCGTACCCGGTCGCGGATGCCCTGAAGGTCTTCCAGGGCGATCCCGCGTCCGGTGCGTGCAGCCTCGGTCACGATGTCTTTCGAGATGACGTGATTGACGTCCCGGGCGAACCGAGCCTCCTTGCGCCTGCGGGCCTTGAGCAGGCGTTTGGCGGACTTGGTCTGCTTGGCCTGGAGGCGGCGGCGGAGCTCCCGGTTGCGGTGCCGGACCGCGTTCAGGTGCTTGCCCGAGCGACGCTTGCCGTCGTCGGTGGTGGCGATGTTGGCGATGCCGAGGTCCACGCCGAGGAAGCCGTCGGGTTCGGTGACGTCGGTGTCGGGGATGTCGCAGGTGGCGATCAGCAGCCACATGCCGTCGCGGTGAACGAGGTCTGATTCGCCCTTGCGGTAGGCGGCCAGCGCGGCGGCCTGCTCGTCGGAGCAGCCGAACGCGACGCCCTTCATCCGGCCGCCGGTAGTCCAGATGCTCACGGTGCGGGCCTCGACCTGCCAGGACAGGCATCGGTCGTCAAACGGCTGGGCCGCGTCCGGGCGGAACCCAATCGGCTTGGTGAGAGGCTTGCGGAGCCTCGCCTTCACCTGTGCCTTCACTGTCGTGTAGGCGTCGGCGACCTTCTTGATGACGTGCTGGGCCGGCTGGGCCGACAGGCTCATGTTCTTCAGCTCGCCGTAGGTGTGCAGCCGCAGGTCGTAGTTCCGGAACGTCTTCGTCTCCCACGCGATGCGGGAGACGAAGTTGGCGGCTTCGTTGCACAGGCGCAGGGTGTCCGCCAGCGCCGCCTCCTGGGCAGGCGTGGGGAACAGTCGCACCTGCGCAACGAATTTCACGCTGTGAACTTTATTATGACGAGAACAAACGTGCGGCGCCGTAGGCGATTCCTCCCGGGCCTGAAGGCCCGAGGTTCCTCGCTATATGTGGCTGAACCGCCGCCTCCCGCTCTCCTGTCGAACGAGCTAGAGCAGGCCCGCGTCGCGGACCTTCATCGCGACGTGCACCCGGTTGTCGGTCCCCAGCTTGGCGAAGATGCGGGTGATGTTGGCCTTCACGGTCGCCACGCTCACGGACAGGCTCGTCGCGATCTCGGCGTTGGAGCTGCCTCTGGCCAGCTCGATCGCGACCTCCCGCTCGCGTTCGGTGAGCCTGGCCAGCTCCCGCTGAGCCGCCGGCCGCTGCGCCGCGTACCTGCCGGTGGCGGCCGCGATCACCTGCTGCGCCACGCTGGGCGACAGCACCGGCTCGCCCCTGGCCACGGTACGGACGGCGTCGATCATCTTCGGTGGCGGCGTGTCCTTCAGCAGGAAGCCGGCGGCGCCGAGCTGAAGAGCGCGCAGCACCATGTCGTCGGCGTCGAACGTGGTGAGCACCAGGATGCGGGGCGGCGCCGGGCGGTCCAGCAGCACCTCGATGGTGGTGAGCCCGTCCTGGTGGGGCATCCGCAGGTCCATGAGCACGACGTCGGGCCCGAGGTCGCGGATCACGGCCATGGCCTGCCTGCCGTCCCCGGCCTCGCCCACCAGCTCGAGGTCGGCCTCGCCGCCGAGGATGAGGCGCAGGCCGGTGCGCACCATGGGGTCGTCGTCCACGATCACGACTTTGATCACGGCGTCAAGCCTCCCACGGCAGCCGCGCGTCGAGGACGAAGCGGTCGTTCTGCACCGAGTGGGTGATCGTGCCGCCCGCCATCCGGGTGCGTTCGGCAAGGCCGACCAGGCCAAGCCGGCCGCCGGGGCCGGCCTTCGCGCCGGACCGGGCGGGGTTGCTCACCCGGATGCGCAGTCCCTCGCCGGGACGCCCGCCCAGTTCGGCCCGCACGCGGCTGCCCGGCGCGTGCTTGCGCGCGTTGGTCAGCGCCTCCTGCACGATCCGGTACGCGTGCCGTCCCGTCTGCGTCGGCAGCAGTTCGCGCCCGTCGATGGCGTCGTCCACCTCCACCTGCTGCCCGGCCGCCCGCACCTCCTCGAACAGCGCGTCCAGGTGGGCCAGCGTCGGCTGCGGCGCCTCCATGCCGCCGTCGCGCCGGAGCGTGCCGAGGACGGCGCGCAGCTCGTTCAGCGACTGGTGGGCGTTCTCCTGGATCGCCAGGGCGGTCTCGCGGGTCTGCTCGGCGGACAGGTCCGTACGGTAGGCCAGGCCGCCGGCGAGCATCGCCAGCAGGGAGATCCGGTGCGCGAGGACGTCGTGCATCTCCTGGGCGATCTTGAGCCGTTCGCCGAGCTGGGCTTGCTCGATCCGCTGCCGCTGCGCCGCGCGCTCCGCCTCCCGCTGCACGGCGGCCAGATCGCGGCGCCCGCGCAGGTAGAGGCCGAGGAACGTCAGCCCGGCCAGGACGGCGGCTGAGGCCAGACCGTAGAAGACGGTCATCTCGAAGGGGCTCTGCCACAGGGTCGAGGCGGTCACGCACAGCCAGAACGTGACCGCCACCGGCACGGTCCAGCGCCACCGGCGATGCGTGACCAGGGAGACATACGAGACCAGGGCAGGGCCGGTGGCGCTGAGGGAGACGGTGGCGAAGAGCGCGGTCACCAGCGCGATCTGCCACGGCCAGCGGCGCCGCCACCACATCAGGACCAGCGCCACCACGCCGAGCCCTACGTCGGCCGTCACCCACAGGATCTTGTCCCGGCCCATGGGGACGTAACTGACGAGCGCGATCAGTATGAGGCCGGAGAACAGCAGGGGCAGCACGGCGGCCAGGTAGCGCAGCGCGATGCCGAGTCTGTCGAGGGGTGGTGGGTCGTGCACGTCCTCAGCCTAGGGACCCGCACGGCATCGCCTTAGCGACCCGGGTCGATCTCCGTACCGACCCAGGTCTACATCGGCGGCGGCGACGGTAGCCGTGGCGCGCGCATCGCTCGACCCAGGTCCGATGAGGCCGGGCCGGGTTTCCGATGGACTGAGGCGGTGATCGAATTTCAGCACGTCAGCAAGGCGTACAGAGAGGTGAAGGCACTCGACGACGTGTCCTTCACCGTGCGGCGGGGCACCGTCACCGGATTTCTCGGGCCCAACGGGGCGGGCAAGTCCACCGCGCTGCGCATCCTGGCCGGGCTCTGCCGCCCGACCTCCGGCACGGCGACCGTGCTGGGGCGGCCGTACGCCAAGCTGGAGCGTCCGGGGTTCGAGGTGGGCACGGTGCTGGACGCGGGGGCGCAGCATCCGGGCCGCAGCGGCCGGGAGGTCCTGACCCTGGGCGCGATGCTGCTCGGCCTGCCGAAGTCGCGCGTGGACGAGGTCCTGCGGCTGGTGGGGCTGACCGGCAAGGAGGGCGGCCGGGCCGTGGGCGGCTACTCGCTCGGCATGCGGCAGCGGCTCGGCATCGCTCATGCGCTCCTCGGCCGGCCCCGGGCGCTCATCCTGGACGAGCCCGCCAACGGCCTCGACCCCCAGGGGATCCAGTGGATGCGAGGGCTGCTGCGCGACCTGGCCGCGGAGGGGTGCGCGGTGCTGCTCAGCTCGCACCTGCTGCACGAGGTGGAGCAGGTGGCCGACCACATCGTGATGATCGGGCGCGGCCGGGTGCTCGCGCAGGGCACGGTCGCCGAACTGAGCCGGGGCCGCGGCCTCGAACAGACCTTCCTCGAACTGACCGCGAACGCCGACAGGAGCGCCTCATGAGTGACACCGCCGCCCGGCCTGACGCCACCGCCGAGCTCGACACGGCAGGCGCCGCCGGAGGGCGGCCTTCCTTCATGACCCTGGTACGGGTCGAGACCCGCAAGCTCTTCGACACCCGCACCAGCAAGATCCTCACCGCGATCCTGGTGACGCTGGGGCTCGGCTCCGTGGCCGCCCGCGGCCTCGTCGCGGGCCCGCACTTCTTCACCCTGGCCGGGACCTCGGCGATCGCGTTCGGAACGCTGCTGCCCGTCCTCGCCATCCTCACCATGACCGGCGAGTGGAGCCACCGCACGGCGCTGACCACGTTCGCGCTCGAACCCCGGCGGAGCCGCGTGCTGGCGGCCAAGTGCCTGCCGCCGCTGGTCGCGGCCGTGGCGGCCTGCCTGCTCGCGCTGCTGATCGCGGCCCCGGTGACCGCCGCCGTCTCCGCCGCCCAGGGCGTGCCCGCCACCTGGCAGGTCGCGCCGCAGACCGTCCTGGGCTGGATCGCCACGATGGTGATCCTGACGGCCCAGGGGCTGGCCATGGGCGCGCTGCTGCTGAACGCGCCCGCCGCGATCGTGATCTACTTTGTGACTCCCATGCTGTGGAGCGCCATCGGGCAGCTCGGCCACGTGGGAGAGGTCCTGGCCGGATGGCTCGACCTCAACAGCACCACCAACCCCTTGACGAGCGGCGACATGTCCGGCGGAGACCTTGCCAGGCTGGCCGTGTCGGTGATGGTCTGGATCGCCATCCCCATGGGCGCAGGGGTTCTGCGGGTGTCCAGAAAGGACATTAACTGAGGACTTTACCGTCAAACGTAGATCTTTGTCCGATTCATGGGTTTTCGTTTGCCTTTGTCCGTTATGCGCACGTAACGTAGGTGGCGTTACCGGCGAGTGACCTGGACCTTACCCCCGTGGAAGGTACCACTCGCTTGGGCTCTGGGATCCGATCTGCTGGATCCCCAGCGCTCCACGTAGCAACTGTATGGCTTGATGCTCGGCTACGTGCGTCTATGAGCGTACCTGCCCCCCGTTGTCGAACAAAGGACCCACTACACCTATGTCTGCATGCCTGCGCCCTTTCGCCGCGCTCACCGCCTCCGTGCTGACGGCACTGGCCGTCGGTGCGCCCGCGGCGCACGCTGACGCCGACGCCGGCAGCACCACCCAGAAGGCCGTGCTCAAGGGCTCGACCACCGCGTCGTACTTCTGGGACGACTCCTCCGGCCGGGCCGGCGACACCGGTCTGCCCGCCGCCGGCAAGCCCATGCAGAAGGGCCTGGTCGCCAGCCCCAGCTGGCCGCTCATGACCGAGGGCTACGTGATCTACAAGGGGAAGAAGATGCCCTTCTTCGTCGGCGACCGCGGTCCCGGCGACCCCTCCAGCAGCGGCGTCATGCTCGACCTGGACGCCAAGACGTTCGCCGAGCTGACCGGCGGCCGCTTCAACTCCGAGACCCTGGGCGTCGACGGCGTCGCCGGCGAGGGCCACATCAAGGTGGAGTACGTCGTCACCAAGTGGGGCGACGGCGTCGGCAAGAAGAACTACCCGGAGGCCTTCTCCACCGGCGCCTGGGCCGCACAGGACGCCAACCCGCTCACCAAGCAGATGACGGTGAAGCTCCCCGCCAACTGAACCCCCTCCGCCGAAGGGCGCTCCTGATCAGGGGCGCCCTTTCGCGTGCCCGGTGGGGCTCTCCCTGATTTCACCCCGCTGTCATCCGCATATGTCATGATCCACGGGTCCTCATGGATCTTGTGACAGGAGCAGGATGACTGCATTGGCGCGTCGCGCGCTGCGTGCCGCTCTCGCGGGCGGCCTGGCCGCCGCCGCGGCGATCTGGCCGGCCGGGGTTCCTGCGGAAGCGGCCGTGCCCGCCGCCGTGCCCGCCGCCGTGCCCGCCGCTGTGTCCGCCGCCGTCTCGGTGGACTTCACCAAGCCGGTCCGTACGCTGTCCGCCGCCGACTACGGCATCGGCATCACCGGGTACGGCGACGGCTCGTACATCACGAACGACTCCAAGCATCGCGAGCGCCTGCGCACCCTGAAGCCGGGCCGGATGCGGATCGAGCTGCACTACCAGGAGCCCGGCAACCACGCCGGCCCCATCGTCTGCGGCGGCTTCAAGTGCGACACGACGATCTCGGGCGACGCCTGGATCACCGCCATCCGGGACCTGGGCGCCGAGCCGGTCGTCATCCTCCAGATGGACGGGCGCCAGAGCGCCGAGGTGAACCGCGACGACGCGGTGGCCCTCTATCAGCACTTCGCCGCCTCCGGCACGCCGGTGCGGCGGTTCATCCTCGGCAACGAGCTCAACTGCACCTGCACCCCAGAAAAGCCTGAAATGTCGGCATCCGAGTACAGCCGGCGGTTCAACATGATCACCGACGCCCTCGACGCCAAGGACCCGGCGGTACGCGTCGGCGGCCCCGCCACCGCCTGGAACGACCTGCCCTACATCAGGACGTTCCTGGAGGGATCGAAGGACCGCGTCGACTTCCTCGACTACCACGACTACGGCAACGGCACCGAGGCCGCCACCGACGAGAACCTGCTGGGGGCCGTCGTCCGCGGCTACGAGACGGACCTCAAGGAGGTGAGCGCCCTCGCCGAGTCCGTGCTCGGGCGCAAGATCGACCTCCAGATCGGCGAGTTCAACTCCGACTTCGACGACCCCGACGGCCACCGTACGCTGACCCACTTCAACACCCTGTGGGGCGCGGCGGCGCTCGGCCAGATCCTGCACGCCGGAGCCGCCGCCTACCAGTACGGCGACAAGAACGGGCAGCTCGGCCTGACCAGCACGAACGGCGAGGGCGGCATCCAGCGCAGCGAGCCGCTGCCGATCTACCACGGCATCGGCATGTTCACCGGCGAGGGCCTGTTCAGGCCGTTCGGCACGACCATGGTGCAGGCGACGGCCGACAGCGACCTCCTGCACGTGTTCGCCTCCGACGCGGCCAAGAACGTCGTCCTGGTCAACGTCGGCACCCAGCCGCTGGACACCATGCTCTCGTTCACCGGCCTGACGGCGGGCACGGCCGCGGTCTGGCAGAGCACCTCGGACGCCTGGACCCCGCACCGCACCGGCGCGGTCACGGTCGCCGGCGGCAAGGGCACGCTGACGCTGCCGGCGGGCTCGGTCACGACGCTGGTCATCGACCAGCAGGGCCTGTCGGCGACCTACTTCGACAACGCCGACCTGACCGCGCCCAAGCTCACCCGGATCGACCCCGGCGTGAACTTCGACTGGGGCGCGAACGCCCCCGACCCGGCCGTGTCCGCCGACACCTTCAGCGTGCGCTGGACCGGGAAGGTGATCGCGGACCGCGCGGAGACGTACACGTTCATCACCACGAGCGACGACGGCGTCCGGCTCTGGGTGGACGGCAAGGTGGTCGTGGACAACTGGACGGACCACTCCAAGCGCGACGACAGCGGTCAGATCGCGCTGACCGCCGGGGCACACGACATCAGGATGGAGTTCTACGACAGCGGCTACGACGCCATCGCCCAGCTCCACTGGTCCAGCCCCGCCATCACGCGCCAGACCATCCCCGCGGAGAAGCTCCTCGCCGGCTGATCCACGGCCGCCGCGACCGGGAAGCGCCTTCCCGGTCGCGGCGCGGGGTGCTACGCGCGGGGGCGCTGGATCACGGCCGCGCCGAGCGGGGCCAGGTCTACTGAGCCCGACACGCGCTCCCCCGTCAGCAGGTCGGTCCCCTCCCCGTCGAAGGGCACGGACACGCTCTCCTCGCCGCTGTGGTTGAGCAGGAACACGTACTCGTGCTCCGCGTCCCCCCGCACGGCGCACTCCACGTGGGCCGGCACCCCCGGGAAGGGCGAACGGACGCCCGCCGCCTCCACCGCCCCGACCAGTTCGGCGTCGAAGACCGCCTGCTCCAGCAGCGTGGCGAAGTACACGACCCGCCCCGCGCCGAAGCGGTTCTCCACCACGGCCGCCCGCCCGGCCAGCAGGCCGTCCCCGTAGGTGGCCAGGGCCGTGCCCGTCTCGAGGTGGAGGTCGTCGCGCCACCAGGTCGAGGTGGTCTTCCGCCCGTCGGCGAACTCCACGGAGAAGACCTCGTGCGGCCTGGCCGGCCAGTACTCGTCGATCTTGGCCCCGATGAGCTGCCGGAACGCCCCCGGGTAGCCGTCGGGCCGCACCCGGTTGCAGTCGTCGACCACGCCGGAGAAGAACGACATGATCACCGTCCCGCCGTCGCGGGCGAACTCGGTGATCCGCCGCACGCCCTCGTCGTCGATCAGGTACGCGTTCGGCACCACCAGCACCTTGTACCCCTCCAGCGAGGACCCGGAGGACACCACGTCCACCGGGAGGTGCTGCGACCACAGCGGCGTGTAGTGCCGCATGACCGTGTCGGGATAGCTGAAGTCCTGGCGCGGCAGCCCCGCGGTCTCCTCCAGCCCCCACCAGCCGTCCCAGTCGAAGAGGATCGCGATCTCGGCGCGCGAGGTGGTCCCGGCGGCGGGCGCGAGCAGCTTCAGCTCCCGTCCCAGGTCGATGATCTCCCTGAACGTGCGCGAGTCCGGCCCGGAGTGCGGCAGCATCGCCGAGTGGAAGCGCTCCTGCCCGCCGCGGCCGGCCCGCCACTGGAAGAACATCACCGAGTCCGACGCCCGCGACACCGCCTGGAGCGAGCCGAGGCGCATCCGTCCCGGCTCCTTGACGATGTTGAGCTGCCACTGGCTGACCGCGCTCGCCGCCTGCTCCATGAGCAGCCACGGCTGACCGCCCTTGAGCGAGCGGAACAGGTCGAACTGGAAGGCCGCGGACACGTGGGAGTCGGCGTCGGCGGGGTTGGGGTAGATGTCGAGTGCGACCGCGTCCTCCTCGGGCGCCCACTTCCAGTAGTCGGCGTGCTTGAAGAAGCGCATGAAGTTGGTCAGCACCGGGATGTCGTCGCGGAAGGAGCGGACGATGTCGCGTTCGGCGATGTAGCACTCGAGGAGGGCGTCGGAGGTGAACCGCTTGAAGTCGAGCCTGCGCGCCGGGTTCATCCAGGTACGCGGGATGTGCGGCACCTCGATCTGGTCCCAGTCGGTGTAGCGCTGGCTCCAGAAGCGGGTGGTCCACGCCTCGTTCAGCGTCTCCAGGTCGCCGTACCGGCGCTGCAGCCAGCGGCGGAAGTTGACCGAGGCGGCCTCGTTGTACGCCGTGGGCCCGTACTCGTTGGAGATGTGCCACATCGCCAGCGCCGGGTGGAAGGAGTAGCGCTCGGCGAGCTTGGTGGTGATGCCGGCGGCGTACTCGCGGTAGATCGGCGAGGACGGGTCGTAGTGCAGCCGGTTGCCGAAGCCGAAGCGCTCCCCGTCGGCCATGATCGGGAACACCTCGGGGTGCAGCTGCGTGAGCCAGACGGGCGGCGCCGCGGTGGGGGGTGGCCAGGTTGACGCTGACGCCGTTCTCATGGAGGAGGTCCATGATCTCGTCCATCCAGCCGAACTCGTACTTGCCCGGCTCCGGCTCCAGCGAGGCCCACGCGAACACGCCGAGGGAGACGACGTTGACGCCGGCCTCGCGCATGAGCCGGACGTCCTCCCGCCACACGGCCGGGTCCCATTGCTCCGGGTTGTAGTCGCCGCCGTAGGCGAAGCCCCCTAGGCGGTTCCTGAAAGCGTCCAACCGCGACATGTCATAGCTCCTTTCCCGGCTCGACCGACACAGTGGTCAGACGCCGCTCGGAGCCGGTGACCTCATACAGGGGGCCGGTCAGCTCCACGGACGTCTCGGCGATCGGCTCCGCGACGGAGCGGCGCACCGACAGGCCGATCTCGCCGGGCTCGACGACACGCCGCCCGTCACGGCCGGTGAAGGCCAGCAGCCTGACCGGGACGTCGAAGGCGACCTTCGCGCTCTCGCCGGGGGCCAGCTCGACCCGGGCGTACCCGACGAGCTGGGCCACGGGCCTGGTGACCGAGGCGACCTTGTCGGAGGCGTACACCTGGACCACCTCCGCCCCGGCGCGCTCGCCGGTGTTGCGCACCACGACCGAGCAGCGGATCGACCCTGCCGTCCCGGCCGTCCCGTCGGCGGTCAGGTCCTCGTAGGCGAAACTCGTGTAGCTCAGCCCGTGCCCGAAGCTCAGCGCCGGTGCGGGGTCGATGTTGCTGACGGAGCTCGCCGCGCCGAGCCTGGGGTGCAGGTAGCTGTACGGCTGGCCGGCGGTCGAGCGGGGCATGCTCATGGGCAGGCGGCCGGAGGGGTTCACGGCGCCGGACAGCACGCGGGCGACGGCGCCCGCGCCCTCCTCGCCGGGGAAGTACGCCTGCACGACGGCGGCGGCGTCCCTGAGCAGGCCCGGCACGGCGTAGGCGCGCCCGGTCATGAGCACGACCACGGTCGGCGTGCCCGTGGCGATGACGGCGTCGACGAGCTCCTGCTGCGCGCCCGGCAGGTCGAGGGTCTCCGCGTCGCAGCCCTCGCCGGAGGTGCCCCGGCCGAACAGCCCGGAGCGGTCGCCGAGCACGAGGATCGCGAGATCCGACTCCGCCGCCAGGCGCGCGGCCGCGGCGATGCCCGTACGGTCACCGTCGTCCACGCCCGTGCCCCGCTCGACCTGGATCGTCGCGCCGGGGAACTCCTCGCGCAGCGCGTCGAGGAGCGTGGGCGCCGCGATGCCGGACTCGACCTCGGGGAAGTGCGGCAGCACGTGGTTGACGAACGAGTAGCAGCCGAACAGGGCGGTGACGTCGTCGGCGTTCGGGCCGATCACGGCGACGGTCCTGCCCGCGGCGTCGCCGAGCGGGAGCACGCCGCCGTTCGTGAGCAGCACGATCGACTCCTCGGCCAGGCGCCGGGCCAGGTCGCGGGAGTCGGGGTCGTCGAGGTCCACCGGCCCGGACGGCTCGGGCTCGTAGCCGTCGTCGAGCAGGCCGAGCTGGGCCTTCTGCAGCAGCACGCGGCGCAGCGCCCGGTCGACGAGGGCCTCGTCGATCCTGCCCTCGGTGACAGCCTGCTTCAGCGGCTCCAGGTACGCCACCCCGGTGGGCAGCTCGACGTCGATGCCCGCGGTGAGCGCCTGCACGGCCGCGTCCTCGGCGCCGGAGGCCACCGCGTGCAGGGTGTGCAGGAAGGCGACCGCGAAGTAGTCGGCGACGACCGTGCCCTCGAAGCCCCATTCGTCCCTGAGGACCCGGGTCAGGTAGTACGGGTCGGCGGCGACCGGGATGCCGTCGATCTCGGCGTAGGAGTTCATGACCGAGCCCGCCCGCGCGTCCTTGACCGCGACCTCGAACGGGAACAGCAGCGTGTCGGCCACCTCGCGGGCACCGGCGTGCACAGGGGCGAGGTTGCGCCCGGCGCGGGAGTTGGAGTAGCCGACGAAGTGCTTGAGCGTGGCGATCACGCCCGTGGACTGCACACCGCGCACGTAGGCCGCGCCGATGGTCGCGACCTCGTACGGGTCCTCGGAGATGCACTCCTCGACCCGTCCCCAACGCTGGTCTCGGATCACGTCGAGCACCGGGGCGAGGCCCTGGTGGACGCCGAGCGCCCGCATGTCGGCCCCGATCCTGGCGCCCATCCGCTCCACCAGTTCGGGGTCGAACGACGCGCCCCACGCGGGCGGCACCGGGTACGTCGTGGCGCGCCAGGCCGCCAGCCCCGTCAGGCACTCCTCATGCGCGAGCGCCGGGATGCCGAGCCGGGTGTGGTCGCGGAGCCAGCGCTGCCGCGCGGCCAGCGCCGTGCTCGCCCACTCCGGGTCGACGGGCCTGGTGCCGTAGTGGCGGGTGACGTGGCCCAGGCCGTGGCGGGCGAACGCCTCGAACTCGACGTCCTCGCCCTGCATCGCGTCCTGCAGCGGCGCGACGACGCCCTCTTCCCTGTTGACGTTCAGCCACACGCCGACGAGCTGGGCGAGCTTCTCGTCGAGCGACATCTCCGCGAGCAGTTGCTCGACCCGTTCCATAAATCCTCGATCGGCAGATAGTGGATCGGAAAGTTTCTGACATAGTTTCCGAAATTTTACCGTGACATTGCCGAGGGGTTACGCTAGGCTTCGACCTGCACAGATGTCAACAGCACTGATCGGGTAGCAGGATGCTCCCAGGTCAGCGGGAGACCTGCGGTTTCCATCAGTTTCCGAAAGTTGTCCGGGGAGGGCCTGTGGCTCGAGCAACGCTGGCAGACGTCGCGGCCGCCGCCGGAGTGTCCGTGCCGACCGTCTCCAAGGTCCTGAGCGGCAAGAAGCACGTCTCGGCGGCCACCAGGGACAAGGTGCTCGAGGCCGTCAGGGCCTTCGGGTACGAGGCCCCGCGCCCGCCGAGCACGCCCCGGGCCGGCCTCGTCGACCTGCTCATCGACGGGCTCGGCTCGCCGTGGGCCCAGGTGCTCATCAAGGGCGCGGAGCAGGCGGCGGCGCGGTGGGGGTTCTCGCTCGTGGTGACGTCCTCCGCCCGCGCCGACTTCGACCTGCGGCGCTGGATCGGGATCGTGCGCAAGCGCAGCACCGACGGGATCGTGCTGGTGCTGTCGCGGGCCAACCAGGAGGAGATCTCGGCCATCGAGGAGCTGCTGCACGTTCCGCTGGTGCTGCTCGACCCGGTGGGCAAGCGCGATCCGCGCATCTCCACCGTCGGCGCCACGAACTGGTCGGGCGGCGTCATGGCCACCACCCACCTGCTGGAGCTGGGGCACACGAGGATCGGGTTCATCGGCGGGCCGCTCGAGACGCAGTGCACGCTCGACCGGTACGAGGGCTACCTGGCGGCACACCGTACCTTCGGGATCGACCCCGATCCCGGGCTGACGCGTTACGGCGACTTCCTCATCTCGGGCGGCAGGGAGTTCGGGGCCGAGCTGCTCGACCGCCCCGACCGGCCGACCGCCATCTTCGCCGGGTCGGACCTGCAGGCGGCGGGCGTCTACCAGGCGGCGACCGAGCGCGGGATGCGGGTGCCGGACGAGCTGTCGGTGGTGGGGTTCGACGACTCGACGCTGTGCGAGATGATGTCGCCGCCGCTCACCACCGTCCGCCAGCCGCTCGACGACATGGCCAACGAAGCGGTCCGGCTCATCTCGGAGGAGCTGACCCATCCGAGGGGCGCGGCGGGGACGCGCATCGAGCTCGCCACCTCCCTCGTCCTCCGCAGCAGCACGGCGCGGCCCGCCTTCTGAGCGGCGGCCGCACACGCCCGTGTACGGCCTAGCCCGAGAGGGCGAGGCCGACGCAGAACGTGAGGAACAACGCCAGTCCCAGGCCGCGCTGCCGCCAGGAGGCGTGCGGAGCGGTCACCAGGGCGGCGAAGGGGTACGCGAGCACGCTGCCGAGCACGAAGAACACGCCCAGGGCGTCATCGGTGAGCTCCCACAACGACACCAGGAACAAGGGCGCCACCAGGGCGACAGGCCACGCCGGGCGCACACGCAGCACGTGGAGCAGCGGCCAGGCCAGCACCGGCACGACCCAACGCCCCGACTCCCACCCGGTGACGATCTCCCCAAGGCACCCGAATAACCCGCACCTGGAGTCGTCGTCCAACACCGCCGCCACCAGAAGCATCCATCCAATATGCAGCAGTACGAGAATGGCTCCGGCCACGCCCGCCAGCACCGCCCGTTCAGGAAGCCGCTGGGGCACGGACGAAGCGCCGGCCTTCGATGAGTCCACCCGCACCAGCCTCCGCTCCAGCCATATCGTCAATCACACTGAAATATCACGATCATGCACCGGGTGCCCGGGACAGGATGAAGTCCTCGTATCCATCGGGCAGCCGCATCCCCCGCGACAGCATCCAGTGCACCCGCCCGGCCCCCGTCAGCGCGAGCGTCGCGCGGTATCCCAGCTCGACGTCCGCCCGCTCGAACCGGCCGCCCGCCCCGGCCAGGTAGTCCTCCACCGGGTCCATGAACGTGGTCAGCGCCAGCGCCGCCAGGTCCGCCCCGACGGGAGCCGCGCCGAGCGTGGCCCAGTCCAGCACCACGGTCACGCCGGCCGAGTCCATCAGGTTCCCGGCCGAGAAGTCGCCGTGCGTCAGAACGACCGGAAGCCGCGCCAGCTCCGCGAGCAGCTCGTCCCGGCGCCGCCACAGCCGGGCGACGCGCGGGTCGGCGTCCACGGGGGTCCATGCGCCGGCGGCGAGGAGCCGCTGGGCGAGCTGGTGCCCGGCCAGCCAGGGCACGTCCGGCACCGCCGCGCGGGCCTGCCAGGCCCCGAGCCTGCGGGCCGCCCGTCCCGGCTGCTCGGGCCGGCCCCTCACATCGGCCAGGTACATCACGTCGCCCACGACGCCGTGACAGCGCGGCGCGGCCAGCTCGGGTCCGGTGGGGAGCAGGCCGCTCGCGTACGCCAGGGGCTCGCGCCGCCAGTACGCCCAGTGGCGGGGATCCCCGGCGTAAGGGGCGTGCCGTCCGGACCGCACGGGGCGGACCTCCTTGCGCACCACGCTGAACGGCACCTCGTCGCCCCCGCACCGGGCCACGCCGGACAGCCTGGTCACGGCCCCGGTCGCCGCCCCCGTGCCGCCGCTGACCGGCTCCCGGCGGCACGTCACCACCACCCCGCCCGGCCGTCCCAGCACAGCGGCCAGAACGGGCTCGGGCAGCCCGTCATCCATGACCGTCCGCACCCGTGCGAGGCGGGGTCACGGGGCGGCGAGCCAGGCGTCCACCTGGGCCCTGAGCTCCGTCTTCAGCCCTTCGGGGGCGAACGACGCGTCGATCGAGGCCCGGGCCAGCTCCGCCAGCTCCGCGTCCTCGTACCCGAACACGTCCCGCAGCCGGGCGTACTCGTCGGCCAGCGCCGTCTCCCCGTCCGTGTTGATCGTGACCGCCAGCCCCGCCTCCCGCAGCCGGGGCAGCGGGTGCTCGGGCAGCGAAGGGACGAGCCCGAGCAGGACGTTGGAGGTGGGGCAGACCTCCAACGGGATCCCGCGCTCGCGCACCTCGGCCACCAGCGCGTCGTCGTCGAGCACCCGGATGCCGTGCCCGAGCCGCTCGGCGTGCCCGAGGTCGAGCGCCTCGCGGATGCTGCCCGCGCCGGCCGCCTCGCCCGCGTGGTGCACCAGGTGCAGCCCCGTCTCCCTGGCCGCCTCGAACACCTCCGCGAACGGCGCCAGCGGGTAGGCCTCGTCACCGGCCAGCCCCATCCCGATCACCCGCTCGTAGCGGCCGGCCAGCTTGAACGTCTGCCACAGCCGCTCCACCGGCCGCCGCCTGGAGTGGTCGAGCAGCACCCGGCACTCGATCCCGAACCTGGCCCCGCCCTCGGCCAGCCCGTCGAGCACCGCCTCCAGCGGCATCTCCGGCTCCCCCACCCGCTCGCCGTGGGAGGCGGCGGTGAAGGTCACCTCCACGTAGCGGCTGCCCTGGGCGGCCTCGTCCTCGCAGAACTCCACGGCGATCCGCCGGAAGTGCTCGGCCGTGCGCAGCAGCGAGCGCACCCGCGCCCGCTCGTCGGCGAACTCCCTGAAGGTCCCGAACGCCTCCGCCCGCTCGGACGTGCCGCCCAGCTCGCGCACGGTCTCCGGCCGTACGGTGCTCTCCAGGTGAACGTGCAGGTGGGCTTTGGGCAGGGTCCGTACGTCTCTCACTCCCGACACACTAAAGGCAGGCCCCCGCCGTATGCATGCGGATATTCACGGCGTACGGTCAGGGGCATGACCCTGGTGCTGGTTCACGGCGTCCCCGAGACGGCCGCCGTCTGGGATCCGCTGCGCGCGGCGCTGAGCCGCCAGGACGTGCGCGCTCTCGCGCTTCCCGGCTTCGGCTGCCCCAGACCGGACGGTTTCACCTCCACAAAGGAGGAGTACGTCGCATGGCTGGCCGGCGAGCTGGAGTCGATGGCCGACGACGAGATCGACCTGGTCGGCCACGACTGGGGCGGCGGTCTGGTGGTGCGCCTGGTGAGCACCCGTCCCGGGCTGGTGCGTTCGTGGGCGAGCGACGCCGCCGGCCTCGGCCATCCCGACTTCGAGTGGCACGACCTGGCCAGGGCCTGGCAGACGCCGGAGGCCGGGGAGGCGTTCTTCGAGCAGCTCCTGGCCGTGCCGGTGGAGCAGCAGGCCAAGGCGTACGAAAGCTTCGGCGTGCCGCACGCGCACTCCCTGCGGATGGCCTCCGCCGTGGACCAGGTGATGGCCGACAGCATCCTGGCCCTCTACCGGTCGGCCGTGCACGTCGCCGAGGAGTGGTCTCCGGCGTTCGCGGACATCCCCGTGCCCGGCCTGGTGGTGGCCCCCTCGGACGACCGGTTCCTGACGAGGGACCTGGCGCAGGCGAGCGCGGCCAGGGCGGGCGCCGCGGTGGCCGAGTTGCCGGGCCTCGGACACTGGTGGATGCTCCAGGACCCGGCGGCGGGCGCGGCCCGGCTGGAAGCCTTCTGGGCCTCGGTCAGCTGATCCTGGTGATCCGGATCTTCGACTGCTTGTGCGGTCCCCGCTCCCAGTCCTCCATGAACGTGGCCCGCAGCCCGTGCGTCCCGGCCAGGGCCACGAGCGTCTCGGTGCGGTAGTAGAAGTCCTCCCGCAGCACGTGGTGCTCCTTGCCCTCGGTCCTGTCGAAGGTGAAGTCGAACCATGCGCCGGGCTTCATGATCCGCCCCACGTGGGCGAAGCACTCCTCGATGACGTGCAGCGGCGAGTGGGAGAACACGCTGTGCGCGTGCACGACGTCGAAGTGCTCGTCGGGCAGGAAGGCGAAGCGCAGATCGCGTACGGGGGTGAGATGAGGCAGTTTGTCGCGCAGCCCGTGCCGGACGATCGTGTCCTGGGCGGCCATGAGGATGTCGGGCGAGATGTCGATGCCGTAGTAGTTTCCGCTGTGCAGGTAGTCGATGAACAGCCGCCCGGCCCGCAGGTTGCCGCAGCCGATCTCCAGCATCCGGCATTCCGGTTTGAGCCCGTGCCCGACCAGGTAGTCGAACTGCATGCGTCCCAGCGCCAGCCACCGTTTGTGGGTGTGTGAGCCGACGGCGCCCTCGGGATCGCGCGCGGTGTCGGACTTCATGACGGCACGGTAGTAGGCGATGTGGTCACGCGTGCGCAGCCGGAACCACGTGTCGCGCGCCAGCCGCCGGAGGTGGGGCGCGATCTTGTCGGGGTTCTTGACCGCGTAGCCGACCTGGTGGACGAGGCTCGAACGGGAGCGTTTCACGCCTGGGAATCTAGGACAGCGCCCCTGGCCCTCACCTGCCTTGGGCGACAGTCTTGAGTCTCCGTTTGCACAGCCTTTCAGACAGGGGAGGGTCAGCTCAGGTAGTCGCGCAGCGCCAGGGAGCGGGACGGGTGGCGGAGCTTGGACATGGTCTTGGCCTCGATCTGCCGGATGCGCTCGCGGGTGACGCCGTAGACGCGGCCGATCTCGTCGAGCGTCCTCGGCTTGCCGTCGGCCAGGCCGTACCGCATGCTGATCACCCCCGCCTCGCGCTCGGAGAGCTGGTCGAGCAGGGCGTGCAGCTGCTGCTGGAGCAGGGTGAACGAGACCGCGTCGGCCGGGGAGACTGCCTCGGTGTCCTCGATGAGGTCGCCGAACTCGCTGTCGCCCTCCTCGCCCAGCGGCATGCTCAGCGAGATCGGCTCGCGACCGTAGCCCTGGACCTCGATGACCCGGTCCACGTCGAGCTCGGTCTCCTTGGCGATCTCCTCCGGCGTGGGCTCGCGGCCGAGGTCGCTCTGCAGCCGGCGCTCGACCCGCGCCACCTTGTTGATCAGCTCGACCATGTGCACGGGGATGCGGATCGTCCGGGCCTGATCGGCCATGGCCCTGGTGATGGCCTGCTTGATCCACCATGTCGCGTACGTGGAGAACTTGTAGCCGAGCCGGTAGTCGAACTTCTCGATCGTCCGGATCAGCCCCAGGTTGCCCTCCTGGATCAGGTCGAGGAAGAGCATGCCGCGGCCGGTGTAGCGCTTGGCGATGGAGACGACCAGCCGCAGGTTGGCCTCCAGCATGCGGCGCTTGGCCCGCGTGCCGTCGTCGGCGATCCACTCCAGATCGGCACGTAGATCGGCGGACAGGCCCGGCTCGGTGTCGAGCCGCTCCCTGGCGAACAGCCCGGCCTCGATGCGCTTGGCCAGCTCGATCTCCTGCTCGGCGGTGAGCAGGGGCACGCGCCCGATCTCCTTGAGATACGCCTTCACCGAGTCTGCGCCGACGGCCGTGCCACCGTCGGCGACGTTGTCGTCGAGTTCGAGAACCTCTGCTGCTTCGGACAAAACACTCTCCTCGCTCGCTTTGGACACACGACGCTTCGAACGTGGGTCAGAACTGAACGTGATGACCGTGGGCGATCGCCACCTTGGGTTTTCGACGGACGGGGAAGCGGCGGGCCGTGCGGACCGCCTCTGACCACGCTACCCAACGGTTGCAGGTACGTGGCTCCGAGCGGACGGATGATTCGCGGCATCGGCCTGCCGTCAGCGGGGCAGCGACGCCACGTAGTCGGCGGCCTCCGTCAGCAGGCGGCGCCAGACGTCCTCGTCCGGCGACCGCAGCGCCACCCACTCCCGCATCCGCCGTGCCCCCATCACCATCACCTCGGCCGTCCCCTCCTCCACCAGCTCCCGAGCCCGCCCGGCCGGGAGCTTGAGCACCACCCCGTCCTTGGACTTGGCGAAGAAGGCGTAAACCTTGCCGTTGACCTTGAGCCCCTCGGCGTGGAACATGCGCCCCAGGCTCACCTCGGGACGGACGAGATGCTCCATGATCAGATCGTCGTAGAGCTCCTGGGCGGCAGCCATGCGATGCTCCCCTCCTCGACACCCGCGAAGGCCATCAGGCGTGCCCCCTCCACGGCCAGCTCCTCCATCACGCCGTCGGGCAGCGGGCGGAAGGGCTCGACCGTCAGCACGCCGTTCTTAAGGTCCCACATGCCACCGACAGTTCCGTCGACGAGGAAGGTGGGGTAGATGACGGCTCCCACGCAGATCGCCTTGCGCTGGTCGGCGGTCATCAGGCGGCTCCGGTCGTGGAAGGCCACGACGAGGTTGTCGAACCAGGGCAGGAACCGTACGGGAGCGGGCACGTCCTCGGCGGCCAGCGGAGCATCCGGGAGGTCATAAAGGACACGACCCTCGATGTCATGAAATTTCCGTAACAACGGCATCTCTTCCACCACTGACCGCAGCCGCGTCAGCCCCGACCACATCTGCATGTCCATGACGCTCGCCGGCCCGAACGCCGCCAGATACCGCACCACCAGCCGCTCCACGGACGGCGCCGCCTCCAGGGACCGCCCGAGCCACTCCTCGGCGAGCGCGAACGGCGTGGCCCCGCGCCTCCCCCAGATGCCGTTCGGCGGCGTGTGCACGACCGGCACCAGCGCCTGCGCCGACCACCCCAGCGCCGCCGCGTCCGCCGAGGGCCACCGCTCGTGCAGCAGGTCGCGCAGCTGCGACCGGGTGAGCGTGCGACCGGCCAGGTGCTCGCGGGAGAGCTTGGTCAGCTCCTCCACGTCGACGTCCCGCATCATCCGGTTCCATGCCCCCTGCCTGCGCGAGAACATCGCCTGCAGCAGCGGCCGGATCCACAGGTAGTCGTCGGCCGAGACCAGATGCTGGGTGACGCGCAGCAGCGATCCCCGCACCACCTGCTTCCCGTACAGCAGCGCGGCCAGGTCGGACTGGGTGAAGGAGGCCAGGCGCGACCACAGCCCGATGTACGGCGCGTCGATGTCCTGCCCCTGCACGGCGACCAGGCGCTCGACGGCCTCCA
>NZ_BAAAXV010000006.1 GCF_039535785.1 Nonomuraea helvata | reverse complement strand
TGAGGCCACCGTGGGCGCCAGGCTTTGCGCAGGCCCACGAGACCTCGCGGCGACGGCGCCCTTCGTCGCAGCAACGGTCCTGGATCGCCGCCGTGCCTCTGATCGCCGTCCTCGCCTTTCACCGACGGGCGAAGCTCGCCATGCCACGGGTTTCGGTGAGTGGGTCGACACGCATGGGTGGCTCGTAACATCGTTTGCCTGTCTCATCTTCATCGCACTCGTCTGGGCGTGACCGGCCTCGTCCTCACGACCTGTGGACAGTGGCTGCAGAACGAACTCCTCCGCGAGCGTGGGGGGGGGGGGGTGGGCAATGGATTGGCCGGAAGAGGCGTCCAAGCCATGATCGACGGCACCATGGACACGAGGATCGACACCAAGGCCACCGACGGCGACCAGCCGAGGTTGGCCAGCTGCAGGAGCTCCGCCGCACTTGGATGGGAGCGCGCTTCTGACTGGCCGCCGCGGACGCGGCCGGGATCGAGACATGCCACCGCCCGGGCACGATGTACGATCAGCCTCACCGACAACAAGGGAACCTGTGGTCTCTGCGCTCGATGCTGGGCGGAGATCGCGGACCAAGAACATGACGCTGCAAATCACTATGCCTGCCAGGCGAACCCGACACCTACGGCTTGTACTCGCGGTGCTGCTGGATTGCGGTCGCCACCCGGACACCATCACCCAGCTGATCGCGCGATCCGCCGGTTTGGCCCGCCAGGTGCCCGGACGCGAGCGGCTGGTGGGCACGCTGTCACGCTCACGACTACACCGACCCGGGCCATCCTTCACGAGGCCGCCGTCGCCCCGCCTGCTCGCCGCCGAGGACTACTGTCCAGTGGTGTGCGTCCATGGACAGAGGGCAAGCGGCGCACAGCCGGTGAAGGTACTCGTGGAGATTACGCCCTGCTCTGCAAGTGGAAGAGGCTTACAAACCGGCATCGCCGCTGGTCACTGATGGCACGTGGGAACGGATCCTGGATGGTTGCGCGCGGATGCGACGAGGCCGAGGGCGAGGACTGGACGGTCAGCGCGGACTCCACCGTGTTGCGGGCGCACCAGCACGCAGCCGGGGCGCAGCATGCGCTGGCCGTCGATATCCCTGTAAAGGGGCCGCGGAAGATCACAAACGTGACGTCGGGCCGGGAGGCGCTCGGCCGGTCGCGAGGCGGCTATCCACCAAAATTCACGCTGTGTCGCCGATCGGCGGTGCCGTCCGATCGCCCGGCTCACTCGCCGGGCCAGCACGCCGACTGCCCGCAGTTCATCCCGCTGATGGAATCCAATCCGCATCCAGCGCCGAGGGCTCGGGCGGCCGCGTACGCGCCCGGCGCGAGCGATGGCCGATAAGGCCTACTCGTCCCGCGCCACCGCCGCTACCTGCGGCGGCGCGGCATCAAGGCGGTCATCCCGATCAGGAAGGACCAGCAGGCCAACCGGCAAAAACTCGGTTCCAAGGGCGGACGGCCAACAGTCTTCGACCGTGATCGCTACAAGGAGCGCAACACCCGTGGAGCGCTGCGTCAACAAGCTCCGCCAGCATCGCGCCGGTGGCCACTCGTACGACAAGCGGAGCGCATCTACCAGGGAACCATCGACGTTGCCTCTATCCACATCTGGCTCCGCGACCCGTCACATGATCACGGGGCGCGTGCTAGTCCAGGCCGCGAGCGGGAATTCCCTCGATCATCCCGCGGTAGGGGATGCTCTGCGAAGGTTTCCTCCCACAGCACGACATCCCCTTGCGCAGGTGCCATCGCCGATAGCTCCGAATCGGCCATCGACGGTCATCGCAGTAAGCGCGATAGAGGACCACCCACAGCTCCTCCACCGCGGATCTGAACTCCGCGAACGGGAATGCTCCGCTTCGCAACGGATCGAAATGATCTTCCATGGCCGCGTGCTCTGGAGTCACGCCACCGTCACTTCGTCGCCCACGATGACCTCTCGGCGCGATCGACGCTGCCATATCTGAGCCGTGTGCTACAGAACGCACCAGGCACTGTAAGATCTGTGTCGATGACGAAGTGCAGCAGGGTCCCTAGCGTGGCGTCGTACTCATCCGGATTGCCAGAAAGCCTCCCATCGGTCAGATCGAGGCACTTCAGACGTTCCTCATCCATACCAATGATCTACACCAAACCACCACCAAAGATCACAGGACACGCCCCAATCCGCGAGACGGATTCGGGACGTTCGTGCAACGTTGGCCGCCTCCTTCGCGGCTGTGCTGCGCGGCATGTCCGAGTGGGCCAGGGACGGGGCCGACGTCACCGAGCTCAGATCGGTTCGCGGAGCCGGCTCTCGCCGTCTGGCCCGGGCCGAAGTCATAGCAGGGCGGCGGCGTAGAGCCTCTTCCACTACTGCCTACTTGATCGTGATGTAGCCGGAGCTGTTCAGGCACTTGGTGCTGTTACAGGTGCGCAACATGTACTTGTAGACGGTGCCGGTGGAAGCAGTCCAGTTATAGCCGGTCTTCGAGTGGCCGCAACCGTTGTCGTTCTTCTGCACCCAGCCGCCGATCCAGATCTTGGGGCCGTACTTGTCGCACTTGGTGTCCCTCGTCCTGAACCAGATGTAGTCCTGGTCGATGCGCTGCCATCCACTGCCCTTGACGGTGCATCCCCTCTTGACATACCCCTCGGCGGAGGCGCCGGTGATGCTCGTGGAGAAGGTCTGCGTGGACTTGCAGCCCGTGACGGTGAGGGCTGCGGCAGGTGCCGCATTGAGGGTGATGGTCGTGGCGGCCGCGACCACGGCCGACGGCAATCGCGGCGATGCGCTTGGAAGTCAACTTCATGAGCCATGAAGCTAGCGACGTCTGGTATATCGCCGGTATATAGGCCTTCCCGGGGCGGGCGAGGTGCTCGAGCTCGGCGCGTCCAAGCACGCGCACCAGCCCGGCAGGTCCTTCCGGGTCTTCCTCGACCCGGAAGGGCATCCGTTCTGCCTGTGCGCGAGCTGACACGTCTATGCCTCGGATGAGCTGGTTGGTCCGTCCCGCCGTTGCCGCCGGCTTGCCCCGGCGCTGCGCGTTATGGGCTTGCGGGCCTCTCGGTTGTAAGTTCCGGCAGTAAATGGCCGGGAATCTCCGGAGCTACTCGGCAGGACATGATCTCTTGACGGCAGGAGTACAGCCCTCAGGACCAGTCCTGCCAGAGAATCCTGCCACCGGTGCTGGACCCGAAGCGTTAGCTGCCGGGCGGCAGCGGGATCAGCACGCACGGCTTGACCGGGCCCTCGATCAGCCCGCCCGAGAACGCCCAGCCCGGACCGCCCATCATGGATGACGTCCACCAGCAGGGTCCGCCCAGGACCGAGGAGGCGCGGGTCGAGGTTGAACCCATTCCTGCTGGGATTGAGGAGTTCACGTGTTTTGAGGTGAATCCGCTTTTCCCGCTCCGGGTCGCACGTCTGGCCGCGCGGGACAAAGCTGATGTCGGTGTTCACCCCGGGGTCCTTCAGATCCTGTTCAAGCCGCTCGGACTCTCTGAGCTCCTCGAACTCCGTCGCTGACGTTCCACGACAGCGAGTTGGCCATTGCCGGCTGTGCCAAGGCGAAACTCGATGCGATCGCGATGGCGCCGATGGCGGCGGTCTTGAGCAGCTTCTTCATGATGCTCCTTCTGTCGGGGCGGGTTCTGGTGCCCGCCGAGAAGGAGCATGGATCAAGGGTTCGAGTCAGGCGACAGATCCCTTGGACACAGTTCGGCCGCAGCCGTGCGGACTTTGGTCGTCGGCTGCCTGGTCGTCGAAACCTGCGTCTGACTAGCGTCCCACTAGCGCGCTCCGAGTGGTCTGATTGGGACATACCTCCGCCATACCGCGTCTCCGTATGGTCTCACCTCGACGGGAATCAACGGAGGGACCACATGAAGATCATGCGTACCGCGGTCGTCGTCGGGGCCATGGGGGCCGTGGCCATGATGGGCGCGCCCGCGTCGGCGTCGGTGACCGCGTCCGCCTCGGCGTCCGCGCCGGCGGTGTCGGTGACCACGTCGGCAGCCAAGGCCCTCGTCGCAACCTGTTCGAAGGGGTCCTACAGGCTGAAGGTGACCGTCACCTACATCAACACGTCGTTTGGGCACCACTTCAGCCGTGTCCGCTGGACGGCCTCCGGAGGCCCCACCACGGTCAAGGTCAGCCTCGTCCAGGATCGCGGCGGCCTTCCGGACGCCGAGTTCCTGGCGACCGTGATCACGGGCAACTCCGGCAGCAGGGCGATCTCGGTGACCCGGCCGATGGCGCATCGGGTCTTCGTGAAGCTGGCCGGTAGGAACGGTGTCACGAGCTGCGTCGGGCAGAGCGGCGTCATCTGATCCGGACCTCTCGCGCCCGCCGTCGCGGGAGACGGCGGGCGCCGGAGGTCAGAGCGAGGGGTGGGGGAGTTCGAGGTCGACCACGATGGGGAAGTGATCGGAGGCCTCGGTGCCGATGACGGCCACCGAGGTCGTTTGATGTCGCGAGAGGTCATGACGTAGTCGATGCGCTGGTACGGCCTGCTCACGCTGTAGGCGAAGCCGTCGCCCGCACCGTGGTGCGATTACGATCGACCTGTGGCCAGACCCGCCCGGCCACGTCCGTCTGCCCCGTGCTGATGATGAGATCATCGCCCGGGCGGTGGCGTTCCAGGCGCTCGCCGGTCGGCCGGTCACTCTTCTGACCGGCGACATCGGCATGTCCACTCGAGCGCGGATGGCTGGCCTCCAAGCGCTCAGGCTCGACCTGCCTGATGCGACCCACAAGCCGAAGAAGCCGCCGCGCGGCACCCAGCATCCGGTTCTGCAGAATGTGAGTTCTCAGGATGGGGCGGCCGGGTCTTAGATCGGTCCGACGTGGCCGCCCGCTTTCCGTTATGACGCCGGGAACACCGCTTCTTGCTGGACCCGCGCCACCACGTACGTGACGGGACTCTTCTTGGCGGAGGCCGCCGTGGCGGCACCCTGGGCGTCCGCAAGAGCATCGTCCAGGTTATGGACGCTGTAGGTGTAGGTGCCGTGAACGGACAGGCGGCCGTTGCTGTGGTTGAACTCCATCACGACAAACTCGGTTCCGGAAAGGGTGCCGTCGACCACGAGGATCTCCTTCGGCTGGGGAGCCAGGCTTTCAGGGTAAGCCCGCTGTGTTCCTCCGGAACTGATTCTGTCGGTGACATGCGAACGGACAGTGGGCCGATGTTTTATCGCAGATAGGGAGGTGCTCCAGCCACCACGTGGCCAGCCGACCACACCGCCTGGGCCACGGCCGTTGTGCGACCCCGGCAGTCGGCGCAAAGCCCGGGCGGGTGCCTGAGGCACGGCGTAGCGTCACGGTCGTGACACGCCAGAACGAGGCAGCCGACCCGCCCCGCGGCGGTGTCGACCCGGTGGCCGCGCTGATCGGCGCCTGCCACCACTTCGCCACCCACATCGACGTGCTGGCCGACCAGCTCAGCGCAGTCGGCGTGGTCGGCCTGAGCGCCGATGACGCCGAGCGCGTCAGCGACGCGATCACACGCGCCTTCACCGCGACATCGCTGGCCAGCGCCTTGACCGTCGGCCTGCGACGCGCGTGCGACGACGACGAGTGCCCGCACTCCAACATGCTCACCGACGCCGAGTGGGCCCGCCTGACGGCTGGCAGGATCGCGGTGAACGCCCGCAAAGCCACCTACTCGTGCGAGCTGGAGCCCGGCCACCCGGGCCCGCACATGTCGCTGGCCCAGTCGTATGGCGAGCACGACACCTGGATCCGCTGGGCCGACGGCGCGCGGGAGCTGGTCGACCTCGCGCTCTGCCCGTCCTCGGTCATTCTTGCCGATGATCCCGAGCCGTGTCTGTTGTTCGACGGGCATCCCGGCAATCACTCCTACGACCGGGGCGCCGTTCCTGACGACGGCGGGGGCCCTTCACCGGAGCGCGGGATGGACGGCGTGCCCGGCGAGTAGAAGGCAGGCCTTATCGGTCGCCCGCGTGTTCGGTGCCTTCTCGGATTTCGGTCCGGTGAGGCCGCAGCAGGGCACGGGACCACGGAACGCCCGTGGTCCCGCCTGCAGGTCAGTCAGTCAGGTGAGGGTCGTTTGCCATGTCGATCAGCTTTTGCTGGTTGGCCGCCGAAGGGACACGGCCCGCGATGCTGCTCGGCATCTGCCAGCTGTGGGCCCCGAAGTGCCCTGCAGGCAGCTGGCACAGCACGCTGTCGTCCACGTCGTCTTGGGTGGCTATGCAGGTGGAACCGGGAGCCATATGTCGGTCGGTTTGAGAGCCACTTGCTGATCAACTGCCCTGGAGTGTTAGTGAAAACGAGAGCCACGTCCCCGTGCATCTAGGGCATGGCTCTGGTGACGCTGGGTGAATGTGATCAGAGCTCCGCCAGGAGCGTCCGGGCTCGGATGGGGCGAGCAAGCCCGCGTGCAGGGCATCGCGCGCGATCCGCTCTGCCTCGGCCCGCAACACCGCATCGCCCTTGTCGATCAGCTCTCGGGCGAGCCTCTCCGGCTCGTCCACGTCAGCGGTCTCGATCACGCGGACGGCCTGGTAGAGCAGTTCGCCGACGGGTTCGCCGCGCAGGGTGTCGGGGTGGACGGCGATCTCGGCGCTCAGCCAGGCGATGCGAACGCGGGTCGGTAGGTCCGCCTCGCGCCAAGTCGGCCAGGGCCGGGTCCGCAGGTGTAGGTGGAGGCGGGGAAGGGCCAGCGCTGCCTCCGGTGCGGCGGGCAGCGAGTCCGGCAGCACGGTCAGGCGGGACACTTGGTGAGCGTCGAGGCGTTCGGCCATGCCGATGAGGCGCTTGGCCCGCAGGTGTGGATCCACGTGCTTGTCGACCGATGTCATCGGCGCTCAACTCCATCCGGTCCGGCGAACAGCGCCCAGCGTAAGGGTCCACACTGGGATCATGACCCGCCCCCAGGACTTGGCCGCCGAGATCGAACGGGTCAGCGACGCCCTGGAGGCGATGATGCCCACCCGTCACGTGGTATCGCTGGCGCTGTACGGGCCGGTGCCGCGCGACAGGGAGGTGTTCGAGTTGGTCCGGGACCTCTACCGAGCGCACGGACCGGCGGGGACGGCCGAGTCCGTCGCGGCGCCCGAGGACCCGCAGGTGCTCCTGGCGCAGATCCGCTCCTGGTACGGCGTGTCCGACATCGGCGAGGCCGCCGGACGTGCGGAGGCGGAGTTCCTGGCTCAGTACGCGGTGGAGCTGATCGCCGAGACGCTCGGCCCGACCCGCTCCGTCCACCCGGTGGAGTTCCGACCCAATGGCTGGTACGCGGCGGTGTGGGCCGAGCGGTTGCTGCTCACCGAGGAGTGGGCGGCGATTATCTCGCTGACGGGGGACTCCTGACCGCTCCCCCGCCCAGACCGTGAAGCAGATGGAGTGAGCCGTGCGCCATCCGAACCGCGCTGCCCGGCCAGCCGGAGCCCCCGCTCATCCCGGCCGAGGGCCCTGCCGAAGCGTCCAGTTAAGTTACTCGCGGGTACCGCCAACGGCTGTCCGCAGGTTCCTCAACCCCGGACTCGGTACTTGATCGCGATCTGCCGACCCGACAGCCCTGCACGAGGATCCCGGCGAATCGCCGCGAATACCTCCACCCTGGACTGAGGGTGTGTCACCAGCGTCTCCTCACACGGAGTAACGCTTCGATACTCGCATTGCGAACCCTCAGGTGGCTCTGGAATTCGCTAACACGGCGGGAATGTCCAGATGATCCTGATGTTACGGGTAAGAGCCAGGGCGGGACATGCCGATGTCTCCGAAACTCCCGGCGTGCGTTGCGCTGGCGTTCCAGAGTGCTGTGATCTTGCTGTGTGGGTGCGCCGTCAATGGTGCAGTCCGTGTTTCGGGGAAGATCTTGATCGGTTTGCGTCGCGGGCCTGAAGACTCGTCAGGCCGGGCCCTTTGTCGGAATGCCCTCGATCCTTCCACGGTACGGGTGCGGTCGCCGCCACTGCTCCTCCCAGAGCACAAGATCGGCGAGATGCTCAGGGAGGTCGGGGCGGTACACCCGGATCGCCTGCGCGCTGTCGGGAACCGTGATGATGAAACGCCAGAAGGATTCGATCGCCGCCTTCGCCTCCGCGAACACATAGGAGGTGAAACGTTCTTCCAAGAACCGATTGGAGACGGTCACCTTGTCGGGAGCGAACTCCACATCGTAGCCCTCTCCTTCGAAGTGCTCGGCGTTCTTCTCGAGTGATTCGACGTCTGCTATGGACATCAGGGCGTTGAGGCACCCGTAGTAATTGCGGCCCAAGTCGAAGCTCAACCAGATCCCCAACTCCCGGTCGTGTTCGGGCTGGGAGCCGGCATAGCCGATCCCGCCATCGCGCTTCACGTAGAAGTCCATGCCCTCACCGTACTTCGCTACTGGTCATCGACCCATGCGGGCGGTCTCTCCTGTCGCAGGGTCAGTCCGGACGTTGCACGATCGTTCGCAAGGTAGGTCCGGACGTCGCAAGGTTCGCGCGGACTGGACAGG